>NZ_JBFODN010000076.1:0-15314 GCF_040908345.1 Aeromonas sp. R3-1 | reverse complement strand
CTGCCCCGTTTTTTATTCAGCTTGTTGCTGCGCCTTTAGCCAGCGCCCCGGACTCACCCCCAGCTCCCGCTCGAATGCCCGACCAAAGGCAACACTGCTGCTATACCCCGCCCCCAGCGCCACCTGCACCATGGGCTCCCCCGCCAGCAGTTGCTGGCAGGCTAGCGCCATGCGCCAGTGGGTCAGATAACCAAGCGGTGCTTGACCAACCCGCTCCTGAAACCTCGCGGCAAAGCGGGCCCGCGACATGCCGGCCTCCCGCGCCAGCGTGGCCACCGTCCAGGGTTCATCCCCACGCTGATGCATCACCGAAATCGCCTTGGCCAACTGGGGATCGGAAATACCTGCCAGCATCCCCTGCTGACACACTCCTTGCTCGACCAGATGACGCAGCAGCAGGATCAACAGTACCTCCAGCAAGCGGGAGATCAGCGGATCCTGCCCGTAGCGGGGGTGAAACGCCTCGTCAAACAGCTGACTCAGCACCGGCATCAGGGCAGGCAACTCACGTAGCGGCAGCACCAGCGAGCCCGGTAATGCCAGTTGCAACGGCGATGATCCCCCCTTGCCGAATGCGACATTGGCACACACCAGATCGCAACCCCCCAACGTTCTGGGTTCAAGCTTGTGAGGACGTCCCCGAGGGAACAGGATCAGGGTCGGCTCCTCAAGCAGCAAGCTGGCGCCCCCCTCTTCACGCAGCATGACGGCGCCGCTGCGCAGCAGATGAAGATGTCCGCCGCTCGGGTAATCATCACTGGAGGAGTTCTGACACAGGTTGCCGGCGAAGAAGATCTTGGCTGCGGGGGAGGCATGAACCAACAGAGCAGAGAGCGGATCCATATTTGAGACGAATAGTATTTATTTGCAGACGATGAGTGATAAACCGTATCACGAATGACGGCACACTGTCTCCCGTACCTTCACTACCACAGGAGAAGATCATGAGCCGTATCCAACCCGTATCCCAACCGCAACCCGCAGCCGCCCAGACCCTGGCCACCCTGCAACGCAATCTGGGTATGGTGCCCAACCTCTACGCCACCCTGGCCCACTCGCCAGCCCTGCTCAATGGCTTCCTGGCCTTTGCCGAGGCGCTTGGCAAGGGGCGTCTCACTGCCTCACAACGGGAGTTGCTGGCACTGGCCATAGGTCAAGCCAACGCCTGCCAATACTGTTTGTCTGCCCACACACTACTGGCGGGCAAGGCCGGATTCTCGGCCCAGGAGATCCGGGCAGCCAGACTCGGCCAGGCCTCGGCTCCCCTTGATCACGCCCTGCTGCAACTGGCAACGGCGCTGGTCAGTCAGCGCGGGGTGATCAGTGACGAGCAGCTTGCTAGCGCCCGTGCCGCAGGCGTAGATGACGAGCTGCTGCTGGAGGTGCTCGGCCAGGTGGTGGTCAATACCCTGACCAACTATGGCAACCACCTGGCGGCGACTGAGATCGACTTCCCGCCCGTCACTCTGACCCCTTAAACAAGGAGCCCCCCCATGCAGCAACATGACAAAGGCTTTCTGGTCGCCCTGGCGGGCGTGGTATTGACCCTGCTCTGGATCGGCGTCTTCAAGTTTACCCCGACAGAGGCAGCCGCTATCAAACCACTGGTAGCCAGCCACCCCTTGATGAGCTGGCTCTATGGCCCCCTGTCGGAACAGAGCGTATCGAACCTGATCGGGGTGGTCGAGATAGTGATCGCCATCGGACTGGTCGTGGGTCTGTGGCAACCTCGCATCGGTTACTGGTGCAGCATGGGGGCTATCGTCACCTTCCTGGCGACGCTGAGCTTCCTGCTGACCCTGACAGGTGTCTGGAAGATGGTTGACGGCGTGCCAGTCACCGAGTTCTTCCTGTTCAAGGATCTGGTGTTTCTCGGTGTGGTTCTGCACTACCAGCACAGGATCCGTGCCAGCTTGTCCACTCAGGCAGCCTGACAACAATGCCTTTGGCGCCCAGGATGGGCGCCTTTTTTCGTTATGCCGCCCTGGTCTGACGCTTACTGGCCGTCTTGCGCGGTCGGGGCCCGCCAGTCGTGCTGGCCGCCGGACTCTTGCGCCTGGTAAAACGCCGCTTGCCGGCACCCGGCGCCTCCTTGGGCAGGGCGCTGAAGCTGGCGCCGGAGTCCTGCCGCGCCCCTTCAATCAGGCCGTTGAGCTGCTCGGTGAGCGGCCCCATAAACTGCTGGTAGCTGCCGTGACGCTCGGCGATCTGGCCTAGGCTCTGCTCCCACAGCGCCGTCATATCCGGCGTGGTGGCCGTCGCAGGCAGCGCCTGCACCAGCGCCCGCCCGGTCGGGGTCGCCTTGATGCTCTTGCCCTGACGCACCAGAAAGCGGCGCTTGAACAGCAGGTCGATGATGCCGGCCCGGGTCGCTTCTGTGCCGAGGCCGTCTGTGTCGCGCAGGGTCTTGCGGATCTCGGGATCCTGCACATAGCGGGCGATGCCGGTCATGGCCGCCAGCAGGGTGGCATCGGTGAACGACTTGGGCGGCTGGGTCATCTTCTCCTGCAGTTCGCCCCGCTCGCAGAACAGTTGTTCGCCCTCCTTCAGCGCGGGTAGCGTGCCCGCCTTCTCTTCGTCGTCATCCTCCTCCACCCCGAGCAGCGCCTTCCAGCCCGCTTTGAGAATGCGCCGTGCCTTGGCCTGAAACAGACCACCGGCGATGCGCAGCAGCACCTTGCTGTCGTTGTATTCGAACGGGGGATAGAACTGCAACAGGTACTGGCGGGCAATCAGGCCATAGAGCTTCGCCTCGTCGGCCCCCAGCGTAGCGGGGTTGCCCTGCTTCTCGGTGGGGATGATGGCGTGGTGGGCATCCACCTTGCTGTCGTTCCACGCCTTGCTGCGGATCTTGCCGTCTGCCTCGCTCACCGCCTTGGCCAGCGCAGGAGCAGTGGCAGCGATGGCGCCGCGCACCTGCTCGGCCCGCTTGAAGTGGTCGGTCGGCAGATAACGGCTGTCGGAGCGCGGGTAGGTGATGAGCTTGTGGCGCTCGTAGAGGCTCTGGCAGATGTCGAGCACTCGCTTGGCATCCATGCCGAACCGCTTGGCGGCATCGATCTGCAGGCTGGAGAGGTTGTAGGGCAGCGGCGCCGCCTGCTTGCGGGCCTGCTCCTCCACCGATTCAACCTGTGCGCTCTGGCCGTTGATCCGGCTCACCACCTTGTCGGCCAGCGCCCGGTTGAGCACCCGCCCCTCCTCATCCTGCCACGGCAGGCAGGCTTCCGATGGCAGCCACTTGGCGATGAAGCGCTCGTTGCTATCGGTCAGCAGATGGGCCAGCACCTCGTAGAAGGGTTTGGGGACGAAGGCCTCGATCTCGAGATCCCGCCGCACCACCAGCCCCAGCAGCGGGGTCTGCACCCGGCCAACCGAGAGCAGCTCGCTGCAACCCGCCTTGCGGCCGAGCAGGGTATAGGCGCGGGTCATGTTGATGCCGTAGAGCCAGTCGGCCCGACTGCGGGCCAGTGCGGAAACCGCCAGCGGCACGAACTCCTTGTTATCCCTCAGTTTGTCGAGGGCGCGGCGCACCGCGGGCGGGTTGAGATCGCTAATGAGGCAGCGCTGCACCGGCTTGGTTTTCGGGTAGCCGAGAAAGTCGATCACCTCATCCACCAGCAACTGCCCTTCCCGATCCGGGTCACCGGCGTTGACCACGCAGTCGGCCTGCTTGATCAGCCGCTTGATGACGGTGAGCTGGGTTTTGGTCTTGGGCTTGGCCACCAGCTGCCACTGGGCGGGGATGATGGGGAGATGCTCCATCCGCCACTGCTTGAAGGCGGCGTCATAGGCATCGGGCTCGGCCTGCTCCAGCAGATGGCCGATGCACCAGGTGACCACATCCCCCTGGGCTGTTTCGATAAAACCGTCGCCCTTCTTGTGGGGCTTGGGCAGGGCATCGGCAATGGCGCGGCCCAGCGTGGGCTTCTCGGCGATAAAGAGTCGCATCGGTGGCTACCTGCAATACTGTATATGCAGACAGTATACAACTGCCACCGCGAAAGCCCAACTGCCCCTATTCGTCGAACGGGTGATCGTGGATGGCGGCAAACAGCCGCGCCTGATTGAGCAGCGGCGCATAGTGGAAGGCATTTTCGCCATCTTCCGCCAGCAGATAGTCGGTCAGCTGTTCGCGCACCGCCTCTTGCAGGGTCTCCAGCTTCCACGGCTTGGCAAGGTAGTAGTGCAACCCGCCGCGATTGACCGCTTCGACGGTGGCCTCCAGCCCCGCTTGTCCGGTCAGCAGCAATTTGCGGCTGGCACGGGTGGAGGCTCGCCGGTTCAGCTCCACCAGAAAATCGACCCCCAGGGTTCCCGGCATGATGTGGTCACAGAGGATCAGCGCCAGCTTGTTGCCATCGCTCTCCCACTCCTCCACCACCGCACGCGCCTCATCGACGCTCTCGGTGGCTTCCAGTTCGAAGTGGGAACGGAAGGGGGCGAGATCGTGGATCACCGCATCCAGCACCTCCCGCTCATCGTCCACACACAGGATCAGATAGTGTTTGTTCATTGCTCCTCCTTGGCGACATGGTTTGGCACGCCGCGCGATTGATGCTGGCGACGGCTCAGGCCGCATGCTCCTTGTTGTGATGAGGTTCGCCCCCGTAACCGGCCTGCCCCATGCCGTCCAGCGGCAGACAGACCCGCATCCGGGTGTAACGGCCCGGTTCGGAGGCCACCTCAATCCGGCCGTGGTGCTGTTGCACTATCTGCAGCGAAACGCTCAGACCGATACCGAGGCCGAAATGGCCCTCCCGCTTGGTGGTGAAGTTGAGATCGAAGATCCGCTGCCACAGCTCGGGCTCGATGCCGCAACCGCTATCCTCGATCTCCACCATGGCCCACTCGGGATCCAGCAACCCGGTGCGGATGGTGAGTCGCCCCGGGCCGCTCATGGCATCCAGACTGTTGGCGATAAGGTTGGTCCACACCTGCTGCAGGGCGATGGGGTGACAGCGTACCAGCGGCAGCGGCTGGTACTCCTTGCAGAGCTCATGCTGCTTGAGGCGGTTTTCGAAAATCATCAGGGTATCTTCCAGCCCCTCGTGCAGGTCCACCAGCGAGGGTTCGGCACGATCCTGCCGGGCATACTGCTTGAGGCTCTTGACCAGATCGCCGATGCGGCGGGCACACACCTCGATATTGCGTAGGAAGCTGCCGGTCTGCTGGAACAGCTCCAGCCGGGCGAGCAGCGCCTCCCGCTCGTCGGCAGTGCGGCTGGCAAACCAGCGCTGCCAGTTCAGCTCGTCATCCAGATTCATCTGCACCGCCAGCCGCGCCTGCTGGCGATCACCAAAGCGCCCCTCCGCCAGCCGGGTCTTGTCACGGATCTCGCTGGTCGAGACCGGCTGGGAGGAGAGCGCCTGACAGAGGGTCTGGTTGCCCAGCCCCTTGATGGGTGCTGGCAGCTCGAGATTGACCAGATCGGGGATGGCGGCCCGCAGGGTCTCGCTGCCACGGATAATGGCCGCCACCGGATTGTTCAGCTCGTGGGCGACACCGGCTACCAACTGACCCAGCATCGCCATTTTTTCGCTCTCCACTAGCTGGGCGTGAGCGGCATCGAGGGAGTTGAGGGTCTGTTGCAGCCGCATCTCGGTGCGGATGCTGTTTTGCAGACGGCGGTTGAAGTGGCGCAGCAGCAGGTTGGTAAAGGAGGGGAGCAGTTCGCTGCGCGCCTGCATCACCCGGGAGAATTGCAGCTTGTCGAGCTTGATCACCTCGGCACCGGTCAGAGTCACGCCGGTGGTGAAGGCGGGTTCGCCGGTCACAAAGGACATGCCCCCCACCAGCGAGCCGGTACGGTAGTGCACCACCTCCTGATCGATCCCCTGCTCGTCCCGCTTGCGCAGCACCACCTCCCCCTTGGCGATAAACCAGAGAAAGCTGTTGGGCTCCCCCTCGCGGGTCAGCACATGGCCCGGGCTGTAGTGGCGGCAGACCCGCTCCTCGTCATTGCCCTCGAAAAACTGGTAGAGGCCGTCGATCACCACCCGCGACAGCTCTTCATCGCTGCAGTGGGTGTAATCCATAAAGCCCTGCCGATAGGCTGCCAACTGGCGATCGACATGGGCTCGCAGCAGCTTCTGGTTGTCGAGCACGGCGGCATAGCTCAGCAGATCCGCATCGGTACGCTGCAATACAAAGTGGCTGGCCTGCTCGATCACCGCCCGGCGCAGGCTGCCATCGCGCCAGGGGCGTTGCAGGTAGTAGTCGAGACGACCGAGGTTCACCGCCTCGATGATCGATTTCATCTCCGGCTGGCTGCCGAGCAGGATCTTGCGGCACGCCTCGTGACGGCTGCCGAGGCGGATCAGAAAATCGGCCCCTCTCCCATCCCCCAGCTCGCTGTCACACACCACTACGGCGGGTGGCTGCCCCTTGCGATCCAGCTCGTCCAAGGCCAGCTCCGCCGACCCCTGACCGACCACCACCACCAACGCGAAATGGCCGAGCAGCGGAGCCAACTCCTGTTCGAATTCGGCCAGCAGTTGCACGTTGGCGGCGACACACAGCAGTGAGAAAGGGCTCATCAGCGACACTCCGTTGAGGCTCACTGCTCACTATATCAGCGAATCTTGTGGGGTTTTGCGAGGGGGCTAACAGCTGTCGCGGAAAGTGCACAAATAGATAAAACAGAAAACAACTGAATTTAATTCGATAAATGTGTCAATAACAAAACAAAAGACAAAATGTGACAACAATCAAAAATATAAACCATGATGGAGGTCAACGCCTTATCCCTGTCATTACTACTACTATTGGACTAGTACTATGTAGGTAATTATTGACCGTAGGAAAACGCCGCCATGATTGGAAAACTGATAAGAAAAACCTGGTTCTGGCTCCTGCTGCTCGGGGCCCTGCTGGGTGTCGCGGCACTGGGTGTCACCGTGACCGTGCTGCACAAGACCAGCTCCACCGAATTCTGCGTCTCCTGCCACTCCATGCAGACTCCGCTCGCCGAGTATCAGGGCAGTGTCCACTTCCAGAACACCAAGGGGATCCGCGCCGAGTGCGCCGACTGCCACATCCCGGGCGACCCCACCTCCTACCTGTGGACCAAGATCCGCGCCGTGAAGGATATCTATCACGAGGCGATCGGCACGCTGGATACCCCGGAAAAGTATGAAGCCCACAAGCTGCGGATGGCCCAGTCCGTCTGGGACGAGCTGAAAGCCAACGACTCCGCCACCTGCCGCAGCTGCCACAGCTACGAGGCGATGGACATTCTGGCCCAGCGCCCCAATGCCCGCGCCGAGCACCCGGTCGCCATCAAGGAGGGTCAGACCTGTATCGACTGCCACCGCGGTGTCGCCCACATCATGCCTGACATGAGCGGCCTGGCTGCCGCCGGTGCCAGCGAGCTGGCGCAGGCTGCGGCCCAGACCCCGGCCAACGTCACCACCCGTTACGCCATCGCTACCACCCCGCTGTTCCTCGATGCTGCCGCCAAGACCGACGAAGGCACCCTGATGCCATCCACCAAGGTGGAAGTGCTGGCCAACGAAAACGGCCGCGCCAAGGTGCAGATCGAAGGCTGGCAACAGGATGGTGTGAGCGAAGTGTTCTACGCCGCACCGGGTAAACGGATCCTCAGCGTACTGGTCGGCGATGCCGCCAAGAAAGCACTGGTCACCGGCCAGAGCGAAACCGACAGCGCCACCAACCTCACCTGGCATCAGGTCAAGCTGACCGCCTGGGTCGACCAGAGCCAGCTCATCGGCGATCAGGGCAAGCTGTGGCAATACGCCTCCACCCTGATGTCCAACAACTGTACCGGCTGCCACGGCCTCACCGCGCTGGATCACTTCAATGCCAATCAGTGGATCGGCGTCATCAAGGGGATGGAATCTCGTACCTCCCTGACCCCGGAACAGGCTCGCATGTTGACCCAGTATGTCCAGAAACACGCCAGTGACATGAGCGCGGCCCACTAAGGCTGGCACAGAGGAAAACCGTTATGACTTTTTTCAATGACAAGAAGACCAATCTGTCCCGCCGCAACCTGCTCAAGGGGCTCGGCGCCTGCGCAGCCCTGCCCCTGCTCGGCGGCATTTTTCCCAAGAGTGCGCTGGCGCAAGCCATCAGCACCGCATTGAGTCAGTTCCCGACCCTGGTGCCCGCCCAGAAGGGCATTCTGACCGGCGCCCACTGGGGGGCTTTCGAGGCGATCGTCGAAGATGGCCGCATGGTGCGCGTCCAGCCGGTGGCCGATGATCCGGCGCCGAACGATCTCATCGATATGGCGCCGTTCCAGGTGCATGCCAAGAACCGCATCAAGTACCCCATGGTGCGCAAGAGCTGGCTGGAGCATGGCCCGGGCGCCAAGCCGGAGCTGCGCGGTGCCGACGAGTGGGTGCGAGTGAGCTGGGACAAGGCGATCGAACTGGTGGCCGGTGAGATCCAGCGGGTTCAGAGTGACTTCGGCCCGCAGGCGATCCACGCCGGTTCCTACGGCTGGAAGAGTGTCGGCATGTTCCACAACAGCCGCACCCTGCTGCACCGCCTGATGAACCTCTCCGGCGGTTTCACCGGTTATGCCGGTGACTACTCCACGGGCGCGGCCCAGGTGATCATGTCCCACGTGATGGGTTCCATCGAGGTGTACGAGCAGCAGACCGCCTGGCCCAACGTGGTGGAGAACGCCGAACTGGTGGTGCTGTGGGGGGTCAACGCCCAGGTCACCCTGAAGAACAGCTGGAACATGCCGGATCACGAGGGTCAGGCCGGCTTCATGGCCCTCAAGGAGAAAGGCACCCGCGTCATCAGCATCGACCCCATCTACAACGAGACCGCCAAGCTGGTCGGCGCCGAGTGGATTGCCCCGAACGCCTACACCGACGTAGCCATGATGCTGGGTGTGGCCCACACCCTCTACAGCGAGAAGAAGCACGATCAGGCCTTCCTCGATCGCTACACCGTCGGCTTCGACAAGTTCCTGAACTACCTGCTCGGCAAGGATGACGGCCAACCGAAGAGCGCCGAATGGGCGAGCACAGTCTGCGGCGTCGATGCCAAGGTGATCCGCCAGCTGGCTCTCGACATGGCCGCCAAGCGCACCATGATCATGGCCGGTTGGGGCATGCAGCGTCAGCAGCACGGCGAACAGCCGAACTGGATGCTGGTGACTCTGGCCTCCATGCTGGGCCAGATCGGCCTGCCGGGCGGCGGCTACGGCTTCAGCTACCACTACTCCTCCGGTGGCAGCCCCACCGCCAAGGGTGGCATTCTGGCCGGTATCTCCGCCGGCAACGCGCCGAAGAACAGCCCGGCACCGATCCCGGTGGCCCGCATCGCCGACTGTCTCGCCAACCCGGGCAAGACCATCGACTTCAACGGCCGTAAGGTGACCTATCCGGACATCAAGCTGGTCTACGTGGCGGGCGGCAACCCCTTCCACCACCATCAGGACACCAACAACCTGCTGCAAGCGTGGCGCAAGCCGCAGACCGTGATCGTGCACGAGCCCTACTGGACCGCTACCGCCAAGCACGCCGATATCGTGCTGCCGGTCACCACCAGCTACGAGCGCAATGATCTGGAGATGGGCGGCGACTACTCCCAGCGCTATGTGTTCCCGATGCACCAGTGCGTCCCGCCCCAGCACGAGTCCCGCAATGACTTCGACATATTCAGCGCCATCGCCGCCAAGCTGGGCGTGCAGGAGCAGTACACAGAAGGGAAGGACGAGATGCTGTGGCTCAAGCAGATGTACGACGGCATGGCGGCGCAGGCCCGCGGCGCCCGCGTCGCGCTGCCGCCGTTCAACATGTTCTGGGAGTCCAACAACTACATCCGCTTCCCGATCCCCGAGGCCAACCGCCAGTGGATCCGTCACGCCGATTTTCGCGAGAATCCGCTGCTCAACCCGCTCGGCACCCCGTCCGGCAAGATCGAGATCTTCTCCAACACGGTAGCCGGGATGGGTTATGCCGACTGCGCCGGTCATCCCAAGTGGTATGAGCCCAAGGAGTGGGTGCAGAGCGAGGTGGCGGCGCGCTATCCGCTGTCGCTCAACACTTCGCATCCGACCCAGCGGCTGCACTCCCAGCTCGACAACACCCCGCTGCGGGACAAGTTCGCCATCGCCGACCGCGAAGCAATCATGATCCATCCCGCCGACGCCAAGGCTCGTGGCATCGCCCAGGGGGATCTGGTGCGCGCCTTCAACGAACGCGGCCAGATCCTGGTGGGCGCCCTGCTCTCCGAAGATGTGCGCCAAGGGGTGGTGCGGATCTGCGAAGGGGCCTGGTATGACCCGGCCAAGCCGGGCGAAGCGGGCAGCATCTGCAAGAACGGCAACGTCAACTGCCTCACCTTCGACGAGGGCTCGTCCAGTCTGGCGCAGGGCAACTGCGGCCACATGGCCCAGCTGCAGATCGAGAAGTACACAGGCCCGGTGCTGGCCAACACCGCCCACGCGGTACCGGCCAACGGCTAAGGCGATTACCACCCAATAAAAACGGCGCCATCAAGGCGCCGTTTCTTTATCCGTCTGCCAAAGCTCAGGCATGGTCGGAACGGGTTTAGAACTCCCCTTCCTCCATATACTCCTGCGCGCATTCAACCAGCTGCGGCCACAGCTCTTCCGGCACCCAGGCGTCCGGGTCATCTTCATCCCCGTCGTACTGGCTCCAGAAATAGCGACGCAGGCCGGAGGCAAACTCGTCGCTGATCTCGGCCAGCTCCGAGAGCGGCCCCAACCAGGCGATGCGGCGCAGGCCGGAGGCGAGATCGTTGATGGCATCCATCAGGGTGCGATCGTCGAAGCTCTGCTCCACCAGCAGGGTGAAGCGCTCGCGCGCCTGCTCGGTCTGCTCTTCATCCAGCTCGCCCACATCGGCCAGCAGGTCGACAAAATCTTCCAGAAGGAACGCGATCAGGCCATCCCTGTCTTCAAACCACTGGATCTGGGTGCCCTTGACCCCCAGCACAGAGGCATCAAACGAATCGTCAAGGTGACACAGTGCCCACGGATCGTCGGTCATGCTTCTCTTCCTCAGGCTAAAACAAATGCCATATGTTATGCCTAGCTCTCGACTCTTGCCACCTTGGGCAACGAGAGGGAGGCGGCCAGACCGCCCAGTTCGGCGCGGCCCATGATGAAACTGCCCCGATAGGCTTCCGCCAGATCGGAGACGATGTTGAGACCCAGGCCCGAGCCCGGTACCTTCTCGTCGAGCCGCACCCCGCGCAGCACCGCCTTGGCGATCTGATCCTCGCTCATGCCGGGGCCGTCATCCTCGATACGCAAGGTGATCCAGCCCCCCAGCTCGGCGCTGGAGATGCGCAGCTCGCTGGCAGACCACTTGAAAGCGTTCTCCAGCAAATTGCCCACCATCTCGTCGAAGTCCTGCTCCTCCACCCCGACCGCCAGATTGGCGGGCACTTGCAAGTCCACCGTCTTGCCCGGATAGAGGCGGGAGAAGGCGCGGCAGATATACTCCACCCGCGCCCGCACCGGCGTCGAGACCCCGAGGATCTTGGCGGCGCCGGTCACCCGCGCCTTGCCGAGGTGATAATCGATGTGGCGCTGGATCTGGTCGAGCTGCTCGCCGATGGCAGCCTGATCCTCCGGCGGCAACTGGGCCACCTGATTGCGCATGATGCTGAGCGGCGTCTTGAGGGCGTGGGCCAGATTGCCGGTGTGGGATCGCGCCCGCTGAAGCAGCTCGCCGTAGTGATGCAGCAGCCGGTTGATATCCTCCACCAGCGGCTGGATCTCCAGCGGATAGCGCAGCCGGAACCCCTCCTGATGACCCTCGTGAACCCGCCCCAGTTCGCGGCGCAGCAGGTGCAGCGGCCGCAAGCCGTAGACTATCTGGAACATGAAGCCGAGCACCAGACCGGCGGCAGCAAAGCCGAGACCGAGGAACAGGCTGATCCGGGTCTTGTTGAGGGTCTGGGTCAGGGCGCTGCTGTCCTTGGCCATCACCAGAGTGAACACCCGATCCGAACCGGGCAGCAGCACGGTACGGGTCATGATCAGCAGCGGCTCCTTGTTGGGCCCCTTGCCGACGAAGAGGTCGGGATCGCCAAACGCCGACTTGAGGCCGTCGCTCTTCAGGTTGGTATCCCACAGGGAACGGGAGCGCCCCACCACATCGCGGCCCAGCTCCAGCTGCCAGTAGTAGCCGGAGTAGGGTTGATTGAAACGGGGATCGGAGAGGGAGCCGGTGACCACTGGCAGGCCGGTTTTGGCCACTTCTAGCCGGGAGAGCAGATCATAAAGCTGCAGGCGAAGGCCGTCGGCCTCCGCCTCCTGCCAGTAGTTGCGCATCATGGTCTGCAGGCTGAAACCGGTGGCGAACAGAAACAGCCCGCACCACACCAGCGCGATGGCGACCAGTCGCCCCCGCAGGGTTCTCACCAGCCTCATTCGTTGATCCGGTACCCGAGGCCGCGCACTGTCTCTATCAGATCGGAGTTGGTTTTCTTGCGGATCCGGCCGATGAACACCTCCACGGTATTGGAGTCACGGTCAAAATCCTGAGCATAGATGTGGTCGATCAGCTCGCTGCGTGATACCACCTTGCCCCTGTGCTGCATCAGGTAACCCAGCACCCGAAACTCGTGGGCGGTCAGTTTGATGGGGGTCCCTTCGTACCACACCTGCGACGCAGCCATGTCGAGCCGCACCCCGCCGATCTCCAGAATGGAGCTGGCGTTGCCCGCCGCCCGGCGCACCAGTGCATGCACCCGCGCCACAAGCTCGGCCACCTGGAACGGCTTGGTGAGGTAGTCGTCGGCACCGGCGTTAAGCCCCTCGATCTTCTCGTGCAGCTGGCCACGGGCGGTCAGCACCAGCACAGGGGTATCGATCCCCTTGCTGCGCCACTCCTTCAGCACGCTCAGGCCATCCCGCCCAGGCAAACCGAGGTCGAGAATGATGGCATCGTAAGGTTCTGTCTCTCCGAGAAAACCGGCCTCGTTGCCATCGTGGCAGAGGTCGGTGACAAAGCCGGAGAGGCGCAGCTGTTCGGCCAGCTGGCCAGCCAGAATTTTTTCGTCTTCAACAATCAGAATTCGCATGAACAGGCTTCCACACAGGGGTTATTCATCATCCTCGACCGGGGGCTTTGGCGGTTCGAACAACCGCTCCAGATGGTGGCCCTTGGCCCACACCAGCTCAAGGTTGTCAGCCCGATAGGCCACCTTGATCACGCTATTCTCCCGATCGATGACTCGCAGTTCATAGAGCCAGATACCATCCTCTTCCCCCAGATCCACCCGCAACACCCGCACCGGCAATCTGGCCGCCACCTCCATCATTTCATGGAAGGGCCGAACCCGTCCCTCATGGACAGCTTGCTGCAGCATGGCTTCATCAGGCGTGACCGCCTGTGCCAGCAACGGCAGCAATAACCCAAGCAGAGGGAGCGCTCTATTCATGGATGATTCATCTCCAAAAACCTAACATAATGGCGTTTATAGTCTGCCAGCCATGAATCCGGAATGAATATGATCCCGCGCAGTTTCCTGCTGATCCTTTGCCTGTTGAGTGCCACAAGCTGGGCGGCCCAGAGCCGTCTCGACATGGCCGGGCTGGTCAAACTCCTGCTGGCGCAAGGGTATCACGACATTCGGGAAGTGGAGCTGGAAGGGGACAAATTCGAGGTCAAAACCCTCAATCGCCAGGATCAGAAGGTGCATCTCATCGTCGATGCCTACACTGGCGAGATCAAACAACAAGAGGCCGATTAGGCCTCTTTTGCATTCCAGCGTCCCCGCCAAGGACGCAGCAGTTTCTCCCGTCTCGGCCAGAGCAGGGCGCAGGCCAGCAGCAGGTAGATGAGGGGCTCCCCCCAACCACTCTTGAGCGACCACCAGTAGTGCACCGGCACCAGCAGGGCGATGGCATAGACCCAGTTGTGCAGCTTCTGCCATGCGGCGCCCATGCGTCTCTGCAATGCGGGCAGCGAGGTGATGCTGAGAGCGGCCAGCAGCAACAGCGCTACCATCCCCACTACTATGTAGCTGCGCTTGACCAGCTCGCCGCCAATCAGGCCCCAGTCAAACTGCAGATCCAGCCCCAGCCACGCCATGAAGTGGAGCAGCGCCCAGGCAAAACACCAGAGCCCGAGGGGGCGGCGCAGCTTGATAAGCTGCCCCTGCCGCCAGCGCTTGGCCAGCGGCGACACCAGCAGGGTGAGCAGCAGCAGGTTGAGCGCCCCCTTGCCGAGGTAGTGGATAAGCTCGGGCACCGGATCGCCCCCCAGCAGACCTGCCGGAATGGCAAAAACCAGCCAGAGCAGGAAGCCGAGGGAGCCCAGATGCACCAGCGCCCGCAAACCGCTGATATGGGCCGGTTTCAATCTCAGTACCATTGGCGCAGATCCATCCCCTGATAGAGCGAGGCGACTTCGTCACCATAACCGTTGAACATCAGGGTCGGCTGACGCTTGGCGCCAAACACCCCGCCCTCACCGATAAAGCGCTCGCTTGCCTGACTCCAGCGCGGGTGATCAACCTGCGGGTTGACGTTGGCGTAGAAGCCATATTCGTTGGGAGCCAACAGATTCCAGGTGGTCGGCGGCATCTCCTCTACCAGCCGGATCGAGACGATGCTCTTGATGCTCTTGAAGCCGTACTTCCACGGCACCACCAGCCGGATCGGCGCGCCATTCTGGGCAGGCAGGGTCTTGCCATAGAGCCCCATCGCAAGGAAAGAGAGAGGGTGCATCGCCTCGTCGATACGCAACCCTTCGACGTAGGGATACTCGATGCCGCCCCCCAGACTGGAGGCCTGCCCCGGCAGCTGTTTCGGATCAAACAGGGTTTCGAAGGCAACAAACTTGGCGCGACTGGTGGGCTCGGCACGGCGGATGATCTCCGCCAGCGAGATGCCGTTCCAGGGCAGTACCATGGACCAGGCTTCAACGCAGCGCAGCCGGTAGATCCGCTCCTCCAGCTCGCTCTTGTTGATGAGATCCCACACATCGAGGGTAAAAGGCTTTGCTACCTCCCCCTCCACCTTGAGGGTCCATGGTTCGGGCTTGAGGTAACGGCCGTTGCGAGCCGGGTCGGACTTGTCGGTGCCCAGCTCATAGAAGTTGTTGTAACTGGTGGCCTTCTCTTCCGGTGTCAGCACCAGATTGGCCGGGCGCTCCGCAGGCTTGCTGTTGAGCGGCTTGGTGGCTAATTGGGGAGCATCCTCTTTACCGCGCAGCAGATCGAGTACACCGGCCTGAGTGGGAAATGCCAGGGTGGCTGCGCCCAGACCCAGCCCTTTGAGAATAAGGCGGCGGTCCTGATAGACGGCTTCCGGGGTGACATCCTGTTCGGTGAGGGGGTGGGCGGTACGACGC
>NZ_JBFODN010000075.1:0-49030 GCF_040908345.1 Aeromonas sp. R3-1 | reverse complement strand
CCATGCGGTGGCCGGAGACGTTCAGTACATCATCCACCCGACCGGTGATCCAGTAGTAGCCGTCCTCGTCGCGACGGGCACCGTCGCCGGTGAAGTAGCGGCCCGGGAAGGTGGAGAAGTAGGTCTGCTCGAAGCGCTCGTGATCGCCGAATACGGTGCGCATCTGGCCCGGCCAGGAGTCGGTGATCACCAGGTTACCCTCGGTGGCCCCCTCCAGCGGTTCGCCCATGTTGTCGACCAGCGCAGGTTGCACCCCGAAGAAGGGACGAGTCGCCGAGCCCGGTTTCAGGTCGGTGACGCCGGGCAGCGGCGTAATCAGGATGCCGCCGGTCTCGGTTTGCCACCAGGTATCGACGATGGGACAGCGCTCATCACCAATGGTGCGGTAGTACCACTCCCAGGCTTCCGGGTTGATGGGTTCACCCACCGAACCCATGATGCGCAGGCTCTGGCGTGACGTGCCGGTGACCGCTTCGTTACCCTTGGCCATCAGGGCGCGGATGGCGGTAGGGGCGGTATAGAGGATGGTGACCTGGTGCTTGTCCACCACCTGACTCATGCGGTTGGTGGCAGGGTAGTTGGGCACCCCTTCGAACATGATGGTGGTGGCACCGTTGGCAAGCGGCCCGTATACCAGATAGGAGTGACCAGTGACCCAGCCCACATCGGCGGTACACCAGTAGATATCCTCTTCGTGGTAGTCGAACACATATTTGAAGGTGAGGGTGGCATAGACCAGATAGCCGCCGGTGGTGTGCAGCACCCCTTTGGGTTTGCCGGTGGAGCCGGAGGTATAGAGGATAAAAAGCGGATCTTCGGCGTTCATCGCCTCGGGCGGGCAGTCGCTGCTGACGGCGGCGGTCGCTTCATGCCACCAGATGTCGCGGTGGTTGTGCCAGGCGACATTACCGCCGGTGCGCTTGAGCACGATCACCTTGTTGACCTGGGTTTCCGGGTTGGTGAGCGCTTCATCCACATTCTTCTTGAGCGGCACCGGACGGCCACCACGCAGCCCTTCGTCGGCGGTGATTACGATGCGCGAGCCCGAGTCGATGATGCGGCCGGCCAGTGCTTCCGGCGAGAAGCCGCCGAAGACAATGCTGTGTACCGCGCCGATGCGGGTACAGGCCAGCATGGCGATGGCGGCTTCCGGCACCATGGGCATATAGAGGCAGACCACGTCGCCGCGGTGCACCCCTTGGGCTTTCAAGACGTTGGCAAACTTGCACACTTCGCTGTGCAATTCGCGGTAGGTGAGTTTGCGATCTTCGGCAGGGTTGTCCCCTTCCCAGATGATGGCGACCTTGTCACCCCGTTCGGCGAGATGGCGATCGAGACAGTTGGCCGAGACGTTGAGCTGGCCATCTTCAAACCATTTGATGGAGACATGGCCTGGATCGTAGGAGGTGTTCTTGACCTTGGTATAGGGTTTCATCCAGTCGAGAATTTTTCCCTGCTCTCCCCAGAAGGTATCGGGATCCTCGACGGAGGCCTGATACATGGCGGCGTAGTCGCCCTTGTCCAGCAGTGCATTGCTGCTGATATGGGGTTTGACCGGGTAGACCTTGCTCTCGCTCATCTGTCACTCCTTTGAATAGATCTTTTAATGGTTTCTTAACAACTTATACCTTTGGTGGCGGGGGGCAATTAGACTTTTGGATAGGCGGCAAAAGTTGGTTACAGGACAAAGAGTGACAATTAATCGGCGAGTGGGTAAAAGGGGGCGTGTCGATTAATTGGATGTCATGATGTTTTCTCTGTTGCTCTGTGCATCCCTCTGGCAGTTTGATGCGCCAGTGCCCGCTGGCGAACCCCCGAAAGAGTTTGCGATCACCCATCAGGAGGCCTCACCTGCGCTGCGGGATCGGGTGGCCGATCAGCTTGGTCATGCATGGCAGGCCAAGGAGCCCGGTACCAGACTCACCTTCAGCGAGCCAGCTCCCCGTTATGCTGGCGAATCACCGTTGACGCGCATGCTCAATGATCGTGATGATGGTTGGGAATCCCGCTTGCAGATCGAGTGGTAATCCAGTCGGCAGCCAGGAGGCGGATGCCTCCCGGCTGGTGATGATGATTGCCTGCCGCTATCAGACGTAGCGTTGATGCAGGCGATCTCCCATATGTTCGACATGCAGTGGTTTGCTGAACAGATAGCCCTGTCCTTCGCCGCAGTTGAGTGATTGCAAGAAGGCGTGTTGTGCCTTGGTTTCAATCCCTTCGGCGGTGACCTCCATATCCAGACTGTCGGCCAGATTGATGATGGTGCGGCAGAGCTCCCGACTGTTCTTGTCTTCCGGTAATGCTTGCACAAACGCCCGGTCGATCTTGATGCGATCGATCGGCAGGGTCTTGAGCAGACTCAGTGACGAGAAGCCGGTACCAAAGTCATCGATGGCAATCTGCACGCCGAGATTTTTCAGGCGGGTAAAGAGATCCAGACTCTGTTCGACCCGCTGGATGATGCTCTCCGTCACCTCTATCTCCAGCCGTTCTGGCGGAAATCCGGTCTCGGCCAGAATAGCGGCGACCCGTTCAACGTAGCCCGGGGAGCGCATCTCCCGTACCGACACATTGACCGACAAGCGGGGCACCGGCAGTCCGGCGGCCAGCCAGTTTTGTCCCTGCTCGCAGGCATTGCGCATCACCCACTCCCCAATTTTCTCGATCAGGCCGCACTCCTCTGCCACCGGAATAAAACGGGTCGGCGCTATCATTCCCTCATTCGGATGCTGCCAGCGCAGCAGGGCCTCCAGCCCACTCAGGTGGCCGTTGGCCAGATTGGTCATGGGTTGATAGAAAATGCAGAGCTGTTCGAGCTCCAGGGCCTTGAGCAGACCCTGCTCAATCTGCATTCGCTCGCGGGCTCGAGCCGCCATGCAGGGGGTATAGAACTGGAATCCGTTGCGCCCCTGACTTTTCGCCTCGTACATGGCGCTGTCGGCGGCGCTGACCAGGGTTTCCGGGCTGTCTGCATGATCCGGATAGATGGCGATACCGATACTTGCCGAGATCGCCACCAGCTCATGGGCCAGCTCAACCGGTTCACGCAACACGGTCAGCAGGGTATTGGCCAGGGTTGCCAGCTCGTCAGGCTCCTCCAGATAGGGGATCAGCACCAGAAACTCGTCTCCCCCGAGGCGGGTCGCCAGATCGTTGTGCTGCAGGCAGCTGCGGATCCTCTCTGCCAGCCGCTTGAGCAGCTCATCGCCAACCCCGTGGCCCAGGCTGTCGTTGATCAGCTTGAAGCCATCCAGATCGATAAAGAGCAGCCCCAACCGTTTGCGATTGAGCTGCGCGGTTTTCAGCTCAAGGGCCAGCCGCTCCTGCAACAGATGACGATTGCCCAGCTCGGTCAGGGGATCGTGATAGGCAAGGTGATTCAGTTCGGCCTCCACCTTGCGAATGGCGCTGATGTCGGAGAGGGCGATCACATAGTGAGTAGTGTTGTTGAAGTTGTCATAGACAGCGCTGATCTGCTGCCAGGAGGAGAAGTAGCTGCCATCCTTGCGCAGACAAACCATCTCGCCATGCCAGGCGTTGTTACCGGGGCGCAGGTGATACCAGGGATAGTCGAGGTCGGTGTAGCGCCTGGGATGCATGATGATATCCGGGGTACGGCCTATCACCTCCTCGGCATTGTATTGGGTCAGCATGGTGAAGGCCGGGTTGACCGACAGAATATGGTGCTCGCTGTCGAGGATGATGATCCCCTCGGCCGTGGTATCGAATACCACGTTGGCCTGATGGAGTCGTTCCTCCTGACGGCGGCGGGCGGTGGCATTGTGAATGACTCCCATGACCCGGTGGCCGACCGACTCGGTGGCGGGGACATGGTCGGCATGAATATCGACCCAGTGGCGCTCGTTGAGAGCGGTGAGGTAGCTCAGGGTGAGATGGATGGGGTCATGACTTTGCAGGGCGGCCTTGAGCTGGCTGCCGGATTCCGGTTCAAAACAGTCGACGAACGCTTGCAGCCCACCGTGGAACTGGTTGGCCTCAATGCCCAGCAGCGGCTCAATCTGGCCGTCGAACAGCAGTCTGTCCTCCGCCACGTGCCACTCCCACACCCCGATTTGGGCCGCTCGCATTGCCAGTTGCAGCCGTTGTTCGGTTTCGTACTGCTCGGTGATGTCCCGTACGATGGCGAGGATGCCGTTCAGCTCTCCCTTCTCATCACGCATCGGGCTGTAGGTGGCCTGAAAGCGGCGGGAGCTGTTGTCGTACGCCGCGGTTTGGCCCGTGATGGCGATATCCACGTAGGGCATGCCGCTGCGCATGATCTGCTGAAACATGGGCTCCAGAGTCGGTGCCAGCTTGGGAACCACCTCTCTGAGGTGCTTGCCCTGATGCTCCTCGATGCTCTTGCCATTGATGTCGGCCAGCACCTGATTGACTTTACGGTAGCGAAATTCGCAGTCAAAGACGCCGATGCCCAGAGGGGCATTATCCATCACCTGTTCCAGGACGGTGTGATCTGACAGCTGGGTCAACATTGCCTCGGTGTCGGCGTTGAAAAGCTTCCCATCCATGATGACCTCGGCATTGATTGTTTTATCACTTGCATCAGTTGTCAGTATGGCACGAACTGTTTGGCCGGGAGTCAAGCGGAGTTATCTGGTTGTTTTGACGGCAAGAATAGGCAGAAAAACCTGATAAAAAGGATGGAAAAAGGGGGCGAGTGGTTATCCCTTCTGGCGACCAAACGCCTGAATACCGCGCACAAATACCAGCCAGCCGAGCAGGTGAAACGGGAGTGCAAGCAGATAGAGCAGCAGGAAGTGCGACTCGCTGCCGCTGCTGTTGATGAAGTCGATCCAGGCGGCCAGCAGCGCCAGCATGCCGGCAATCTGGAAGCGGCGGCGCAACACCACCTCGACGCCGAGATTGGCAAGGTAGAGGGTGAGCAGGATGCCAGCAAATCCGGTGAGCTGGGCGGTGCCGTAGAGCTCGCGATCCGGGTTGAACAGCAGCGCGATCAGGGGAGTAATGCCCTGATCCAGCGGGATCAGGGCCAGCAGCCAGCATGCAATCAGAAGCAGGGCTGTCTTCATCGCGGCCTCAGTCGGCGGACGGTGCCGGTTTGACCAGAGAGAGGTAGTTGGCATCCATCTTGAGGAAGACCCCCAGCAGACGGGCACTGGCGCCGTAGAAGCCAAACCGGTCGGCGGCGCGACAGGCGCTTTCGAACTTGTCGAACCAGCCCAGCAGATGGCCGTGCAGCAGCGCTTCCTGCTCGTCGAGCCAGCGTTCCCGCTCGGCCGCGCTCTTGGCTTCCGCCCCACGGATGATGAGATTGCCCATCAGATCCAGCTCGATGGCCAGATGATCCGCGGGCTCTTTGTATTTGTCGCTGACATTGATACCAAGGCGATCGAGGCGGGCCTGCATCTCGGCCATCGGTGCCTGCATCAGCAACTTGGCTTCGCCGCGGTAGAGCGATTCGTAGGGCAGGGCGCCCTGTTTGGGGTCCACCAGAAACAGCCCGGCGAAGTCGGCGGCGAGTTCCAGTTGGCGATCCGGGCGCACCAGCAGGCGCGCAATGGCCTCGTTGAGTTCGGCCACGGCTTCGCGCATCGGATCCAGGGTGGAGAGGCTTTTCAGGAAGCCTCGCACATCATAGGTGTCATATTCGGCGATCTGCTCATCACTGAGTTCGGCGGCGAACAGGGTGGAGAACCACCAGTAGAGTTCGGCCCGGCGTTCGCTGGTAGCCATAAATTCCTGCATTTTTCCTCCGTGGATGGCAATCGGGAGCCTTGATGGCTCCCGATTCTAACGACTTTAAAAATAAAGGAAACTCAAGGGGGCGCTTTCGTCCCCCCGGGGTCAGAGTGCCGGGAACATGGGGTCGATGCCCTTGGCCGATTCCGGCGCGCCGAAGGCGGTGACAGCAGGTGCCTGTCCGCGGAACTTCTCGATCTCCACCAGCGCGGTATGGGCCGTGGTGGCCTGCGCCAGGCTGGAGGAGCCGATGTCGGCGGTCAGCACGTTGGGGTCACCATAGGTACAGAGCGTCCCTACCTTGCCGCCCTCTTGCGGGCCATACCAGGCTCCTTCCTGAATGCGCACCACGCCGGGGGCGTAGTCATCGCTCACCACCAGACCAGCCAATACCTGACCGCGGCCGTTGAACACCCGCACCAGATCGCCGTCCTTGAGGCCGCGGGATTTGGCATCCTGCGGATTCATATAGACAGGTTCGCGACCCTGCACCGTGTAGGTGGCTCGGTAGTTGTCGGAGGAGCAGAGCTGGCTGTGCAGCCGCTTGTCCGGGTGGCAGGATTGCAGGTGCAGCGGGTACTGTTTGCTGCCCGGCCCACCGTGGGAGCGCTCGTAGGGTTCAATCCAGACCGGATGGCCCGGGCAATCCCCATAGCCGTAGTCGGCGATGGTCTTGGAGTAGATCTCGATAAGGCCAGACGGGGTACCGAGGGGTTCCAGATCCGGCTCCTGACGGAACGACTCGTGACGCACCCAGGGTTGGCCTGCCGGGAAGGTGACGAAGCCTTCGCCGTGCCAGAACTGGCTGAAACGGGGCAGACGAATGCCGATGCCGCGGCCCTGCAGGCGGGCGTCGTCATAGATGCTCTGGATCCACTCCAGCTTGCTCTTGCCGCCGGTGAACTCGGCCTCGCGACCGAAGCGACGGCAGAGATCGGCGAAGATGTCATAGTCATCGCGCGCCTCGAACAGCGGCTCAACCACCTTGTACATGGCCAGAATGCCCGCGTTGGAATGAGAACCCCACTGCTCGATGTCATCCCGCTCATAAGTGGTGGTGGCGGGCAGCACGATATCGGCGAAGCGGCAGCTGGCCGTCCACTGGTGATCGATGCTGACCACGGTTTCCAGCTTGCGCCAGGCCGCGACCATCTTGTTGCGATCCTGCTGGTGGTGGAACGGGTTGTTGCCGCAGAACACCGCCATCTTCATGTGGGGGTAGGTGATGGTCTGGCCGTTGAAGGCGATCTGCTTGCCCGGATTGAGGATGCTGTCGACGAAACGGGCCACCGGAATGTATTTGGAGTAGCCCTTCCAGTCGCCGTCATGGAGTGGTTTAACGCCGGGGATGACCGAGCTGAAACCTGACATGATGGGGCCGCTGGAGGTGATGGTACCCGCCCCGTTGTAGTGCCAGCCAAAGCCGTAACCGCCACCTGGCAGGCCGATCTGGCCAAGCATGGAGGCCAGAACCACCAGCATCCAGGCGTACTGTTCGCCGTGGTGCATGCGTTGCACGCACCAGCCGCCGATAAGCTGGGTACGGCCGCTGCTCATGGCGCGGGCCAGCTCGCGGATGGTCTCGGCAGGGACGCCACAGATGGCGGCGGCCCACTCGGCGTCCTTCACCTGACCATCGCTGGTGCCCAGCAGGTAGGGCAGGAACTTGTCAAAGCCGGTGGTGTAGTTCTTCAGGAACGCTTCGTCGTGGCGCTTCTCGCTGTAGAGGGTGTGGGCGATGCCCAGCATCAGCGGCACGTCGGTCTGCGGATTCAGTGTCACCTGATCGCAATTGAGGTACTTCTGGGTCTTGGATTTGACCGGATCGACACTGATCACCCGGATCTCGCCCTTGGCTACCTTCTCTTTCAGCTGTGCCCAATAGTCGTAGACGCTGTGATCCGGCACCAGCCAGCCCACCTGCAGGTTCTTGATGGGATCCGAGCCCCAGATAACGATGGTTTTGCTGTGCTCCAGCACCAGCGGCCAGGAGGTCTGCTGTTCATACACCTCCATGGCGCCCGCCACGTGGGGCAGGATCACCTGGGCGGCACCGGTGGAGTAGTCACCAGCCTTGGCCAGATAGGTGCCGTGCAGGTTCATGGCACGTCCCAGCATGGCGCCAGCGGAGTGCAGCTTGCCCACCGATTGCCAGCCGGAGTGGCCGGCATAGAGGGCGCTCGGACCATAGGTTTTCTGCACCCGCTCCAGCTCGTGATAGAAAAAATCGAGCGCCTGGGACCAGGTGACCCGCACGAAGCGGTTCTGGCCGCGTTCGCTGGTGTCGGACTGGTGGCCCTTGCGCAGCCAGTCCAGTCGCACCATGGGGTAGCGGATGCGGGAGGGGTTGTAGACCACTTCACTCAAGGCCTTGAGCATGTCGGTGGGGTGCTTGTCGTGCTCGAACGGCAGGGTCTCGACCCAGCGGCCATCGACCACCCGGGCACGGAAGGCGCCCCAGTGGGAGCCGGACTGCACCAGCTTGTCGCCAGACTCGGCAGCCATCACGGCGCGACCGAGCAGGGAGGGGCCGATCAGGGCAGAGGCACCGCTGGCCAGCAAGCCACCCAGAAAACCACGACGGGAAATATTGATCATCTTGTTATTCCTCTTTCGAATCCGGACTTAGTGGCTGCCCTGACCACCGGTATCGGCGGCATGGTTTTGCAGGTATTTGAGCAGGGTGCGCTCCTCTTCCTTGCTCAGGCGATAGTAGGCAGACATCGCCTTGAGCCCCGAGATCCAGCCGTTGGCAGTGAAGTGGGCGGGATCCGGCGCGCCGTGACAGGAGTTGCAGGTGGATTTGTACATCTCGCCGGCGTAATCCCAGATCGGCTTGAGCGAGGACTCAAAGCCCTTGCCATCGACCCAGGCCTGCACCTGAACCTGCTCCCACTTGATATGGGTGGCGCTGTCGGTCTCCTGCTTGAGCACTTTCTCGCTCGCTTTCAGTTCGTCACGGATGGTGGCGACGAAGACCCGCTTGCCCATGTATTCGCTCAGCACCCGGCCCTTGCCATCGCTCTCGCGCCACCCTTCGATGGTCACCTTGAGGCGATCGCCGCTGCGGTCCACCACGTCGATACGGGAGGCGGGCAGCAGTTTGCCGACCGGCTCGCTACTCTGCTCGCTGGCGTAGAGATCTTTTTCACCCAGGTTGTAGAGGGTCTCGGTGGCTGGCGCCTCTTGTGCGTCGCTGACCAGGGTGGCGTAAGTAGCCCGGAAGCCGCCCGCCATGTTGGGCAGTTCGTGGGCGATGCCCTTGTGGCACTCGATGCAGTTCATGTTCTTCGCCGCCGCATCTTTCATCGCCAGCGCGGCCGCCGGGGACTGTTTGGCGTGATCCATGTTGTCGTAGCTGTGGCAGGACTTGCAGGTCTTGGAGTTCTGGCTGCTCATCCGTGCCCACACCTTCTCGGCCAGATGCAGGCGCCGGTCCTCGAACTTCTCCTGGGTGTCGATGCTGTGGCCTATGTACTCCTGATAGAGGTCGTTGGCCGCCTCCATCTTGCGGGCCACCTTGCCGACAAAGTCCTTCGGCTGGTGACAGTCGGTACAGACCGCCTGTACCCCTGAGGCATTCTTGAAGTGGATGGACTCCTTGTACTCCGGATAGACGGTGTCTTTCATGGAGTGGCAGGAGATACAGAATTCGAGGCTGCTGGTTTTCTCAAAGCCGTAGTGCAGGCCGACGGTGCCCGCGAGGGTGACGCCGACGCCCACCAGAAGCAGCGCCAGTACCGACCAGCGGCGGCTGGGGGTGCGCAGGAAGTGCCACAGTTTTTTCATCATGCTCTCTCACATCACTTTTTTGATGGGAGCCATGATAGGGAGGCGTTGTGAACAGGGTTGCCGCCACAAATTAATGAAATAGGGGTATTTATGACAAAATGTGAATAGAATAATCCTCCCTTGTCGACCATCGTGAACCCTGCCCATGAGCTACCACATTCTGGTTGTTGAAGATGATGCGGTTACCCGCGAGAAGCTGACCGGCTATTTCGAGCGGGAGGGCTATCGGGTGACGGCGGTCGAAAACGGCCAGGAGATGCGCGCCGTGCTGGCGGAGCAGACGGTCGATCTGGTGATGCTGGATATCAACCTGCCGGGGGAAGATGGTCTGCTGCTGACCCGTGAACTGCGGGCGCGCAGCACGGTGGGGATCATTCTGGTCACTGGCCGCAGCGATGCGGTGGACCGAATTGTCGGCCTCGAGATGGGGGCCGACGACTATGTCACCAAGCCGTTCGAGCTCAGGGAACTGCTGGTGCGGGTCAAGAATCTGCTGTGGCGGATCTCGCTGGCGACCGCCGCGCCGAGCGAGCCTGCGGTGGCTGACGATGCGGTGCGCTTCGGCCCCTGGCGTTTTGACATCCCCCGCCGTCAGCTCAGCAAGGACGGAGTGCCGGTGCGTCTGACCAAGGCCGAATATGAAGTGCTGGTGGCCTTTGTCGCCCATGCCGGGCGGGTGCTCAGTCGGGAGCGGATCCTGACCCTCATCAGCCATCGCGGCGATGGCCCGAGCGATCGCACCATAGACGTGTTGATCCGGCGGCTGCGCGGCAAGATGGAAGCGGATCCGCGGGATCCCCAGCTGTTTGTCACCGTCCATGGTGAAGGCTATCTGTTTGCCGGTGAGATAGCCTCCTGATCCCGTTGCGGCGGCCTTGACCTGTTTGACCGGGTATCAGACCGGCGGGCGGGTATCAAATTGCGGGCAGTCGTCGCCAATCTGGTGCCAGGGCGCCTTGGAGCCGACAAAGATGTGAAACGCGGGTCGCTGGCTTGGCACATCGTCCAGTATCCCCAACCGCAGATTGATCTTGCCGCTGCTGCTCTTCTGGCTGAACAGGCTGGAACCGCAGTGACGACAGAAGGCCAGGGTGGTCTCTGCCGATTTCCGGTAGCGGCCGATGGCCTCTTCTCCCTTCACTATGGTGACCTTGCTGCCATCCAGTCCGCCGACCGAGGCGTAATCTCCCCCTGAAAACTTGCGGCATTCGCTGCAGTGGCAGTTCCCCATATAGTCGAACTGATCCGGCAGGGTCAGGGCGACGGCGCCGCACAGGCAGCTGGCATGTAACTCTTTCATCTCTTCTCCTTGAGTGTGCTGATCGGATTTGGAACGGCTATTCGACCCGATAGACGGGGCGAAAAGCGCCATCCGAGAGGGAATCGGCGGGGTCGGCCAGCGGTGCAGACAGCGTCAGAATGGGTGGCCCCATCACCCGCGGGCACTGCTCGGCATTGGCATCAGGGTGTTGCAGCAGGCAGACCGCCTGAGCGACAGCAAGGCGCCCCTGCAGCCGCATCTGATCGCTGTTGGCGGCCAGGATCTTGCCCCGGCGCAGGCCCCGCTGTACCCCGTGGCTGAAGTAGGTGCCCAGCACCCGGGGCCTGTCGAGATGGCGCTGCGCCAGCTCGTTGATTGCCACTTCGGCGGCGATGGCGCCCCCCACCAGATAGTCGAGGTCGGGATAGCGGGCCAGAGTTTGCTGCACCAGGGTGCGCTGGATTTCCCGGCTGTTGTCGCCGCGCTCGGTGCTGACCAGCTTGATGGCGCTCCCCTTGATGGCATCGGCAAAGCCCGGCTCTACGAAGTTGTTGCCGCCACTCGCCTGCGGGCCGGGGAAGAGGGCGACCGAGACCGGCTTGCTGCCGGCGGGGTGGCGCTGCGCCAGCCAGTGGCCAATCTGCCAGCCCATCTGGTACCAGGAGACTCCCACTTTGGCCTGCACCAGACCGCTGGGCAGATCGTTGACCAGCCCAAAGACCGGCAGCGGCGTGACCTTGATGGCCTCGCGCAAGCCCTGATAGCTCACCGCGCCGAGCAAGATGGCGTCGCTCCCTTCCTGCACGCAGCGCTGCAACTGCTGGCGCTGCTCGACGAGGGCGCCATAGCCCCCCGCTTCGTGGATCTGCAACTTGACTCCCAGCCGCTTCGCTTCGTCCACCATGCCCTGATTGACCGAAAGCCAGTAGGCGTCGCGCAGATGGGGGTAGAGGGCACAGAGGGTCAGCGGTTTGGTTGCGGCGGCGGGTTCCTGCCACTGCTGGCGCAGCGGCTGGCCGCTGAATTCGCCGCCGGGCCAGATATCGACCGCAAAGGCGAGGGCGGCTCGGGGAAGCATTAGCAACCAGATCAGCAACAACGGGGAGAGATAGACGCTTCGCATGGCCAGGGGTTTTGTTAAAGTGTTGGGCCATATTATCCGGTCAAAGCCGACCACAACCAAGGGACTTCCCGTGAGAATCTTTTCCGGCCTGGGTGGCAAGTTGCTGCTGGCCTTCTCCCTGATGGCGTTGCTGACCCTGAGTGCCTCCCTGCTGGGCTGGGTGGGGCTTAGCCATCTGCGCCAGCTGGAGAAAGGGGTGCAGCAGACTCTGGCCGATCAGGAGCTGGCCCGCACGCTCTCTCGCCTCAGCGGCGAGATCCAGAGCGCATCTCGGCTGCTGGCCACCGCAACCAGCGAGCAGGAGCGGGAGCATCAGGGGCGCTTGCTCACTCTGCAGGGGCAACAGCTGCAGCAGGTGCTGGCGCAACTCGGCCGTGGGCAGGGTTCAACAAGCCTCGATCAGCTCAGTCAGAGCATCATCGGCAATCTGGGTCAGCAGGGCTGGCTGGTGGGGGAGCGCCTGACCCTGATGGCGCAGGGGGAGGCGCAGCGGGCCCGTCTGGTGGCGGCAGCCGGGCAGATTGCCGAGCTGGCGCGTAGCCAGATGGAGAACGCCGAAACCGTGATGGTGGCGGGGTTGGGTTCCCTCTACCAACAGCAAGGTGAGCAGGCGACCCGGACGCTGGACCGCCTGCTGGAGCAGGATCTCGACTGGCTGGAGCAGATGACCGAGCTGCGCCATCGCACCCTGATGCAGCAGCAGCGCATCGAAGAGATGTGGCGCAGCGAACAGCAGGGGCAATTGCAGGCCCTGTTGCAGGAGGGACAGCGGGAGCTGGCTATCTTGCAATTGCGAGCCGGGGCGGTGACCGATCCGGCCCGCCGGCAGGCGGTGGAGCAGGCGCTGTCCGTGCTGGCGCAGAGCGACAAGCTGGTGCAACTGCGCAGCGACTGGCTCGGCAAGGGGGAGGCGCTGCGGGTGCTCGCCAGTGCCAACGAAGCCCTGATGAGCAGCCTCAACCAGCAGGTCGGTGAGCTGGTCAGCCGTGCCCGCGATTCGCTGGGGCAGAGCCAGCAGGCGCTAAGCCAGCGCCTCAGGCTGCTGGAGCAGGCGTTGATGGCCATTGGCCTGCTCACCCTGCTACTGCTGATGCTGCTGATGTGGCGCATGGTCTACGGCCGGATCGTCTGGCCGCTGCAACGGGCGGTGGCGGGGATGAGCCGGTTGGCGCGCGGGGATCTGGCCCCCCTTGAGCCGATCGCCAGCACCGGGCGCGATGAGCTGGCGGAGTTGGGGCGGGCCCTGCAGGTGTTTCGTGACAATGCGGTTGAGCTGGGCCGTTATCAGCGCGAGCTGGAGTCGCGGGTCGAGGAGCGCACTGGCCAGCTCAGCCACGCCAACGAGCGGCTCAATGAGGAGGTGGAGAAGCAGCGGCAGGCCCGCGCCGAGGCAGAACAGGCCAACCGCGCCAAATCGGTGTTTCTCGCCACCATGAGCCACGAGATCCGCACCCCCATGAACGGCATTCTGGGCGGTCTGACACTGCTGGAAGATACCCACCTGAGCGATACCCAGCAGCGCTATCTGGCCGCCATCGAGCACAGTGGCGAATCCCTGCTGGAGATCCTCAACGACATTCTCGACTACTCCAAGATAGAGGCGGGCCATGTGGAGGCGCGCCGCGAACCCTTCCCCCTGTTCCAGCTGGTGGATGAGCTGAGCGCGCTGTTTCGGCCAAAGGCTGCGGCCAAGGGGGTCACCCTGGCGCTGGAATATGCGTCCGGGCTGGCGCCTGTGGTCGAGGGGGATCTGGGCAAGCTGCGCCAGGTGCTCGGCAACTTGCTCGGCAATGCGGTCAAGTTTACCGCCCGTGGCCAGATTACCCTGACAGTGGCGCCCCTTGTCTGTCACGGCCCTTGTGCTGAGCCCTGCATCCGCTTCGTGGTGCGCGATACCGGCCCCGGCATTCCGGCCGATGAGCAGGAGGCGGTGTTCGAGGCGTTTCGCCAGCGCAAGCGTGATATAGGCCATCAGGGCGGCACCGGGCTGGGTCTGGCGATCAGCCGCAAGCTGGTGGCCGCCATGGGGGGCGAGCTGAACCTTGTCAGCGAATCGGGCAAGGGGTGTGAATTCAGCTTCAGCCTGCCCTTGCAACGCTCGAGTGCCCAGTTGCCTGCCGAGGCGCAACCGCTGCATCTTGGCCAGTCCCGCGACATCCTGCTGGTGGAGGATAACGAGATCAACCGGCTGGTGGCGCACGGCATGCTGACCCGCCTCGGCCATCGCGTCACCCTGGCGGAGGATGGTCGTAGCGCGCTGGCGCTGGTAACCGAGCGCCCCTTCGAGCTGGCGCTGCTCGATATCAATCTGCCCGATATGGACGGTATGACCCTGCGCGAGGATCTGGCCGCCATCAGCGAGGAGATGCATGAGCGGCCGCTGCCTGCCATCGCCATCTCGGCCCAGATGTATCCGGAGGATATTCGCCACTGCCTTGCCGCCGGGTTTGTCGATTTTGTCGGCAAGCCGGTGCGGCTGGCGGTGCTGGCGAACGCCATCGATCAACTATTTCGGCAAGAGGGCGCCTCTATCGAGCCGCAGGTGCAATTATCTGCAGCCGCGTCCTCAACTAACCAGCCAGAGTGTGCCAATCCGGTGCTGGATACCGATCTGCCCCTGCTCGGCATTGCGCGGATCCGCCAGCTGGTCGCGCTGTTTGAGTCGCAAGGGCGGGTGTTGGTAGATAAGTTGGCTCAGGGTGAGGGGAGTGAGCAACGTCAGCTGGCGCACAAGCTCAAGGGGAGTGCGCTGGCGCTTGGGTTGACCGAATTTGCCAGCCACTGTGCGTCTCTTGAGGCGGGATGCGGGGAGCCTGCGGCAATCGGGGCGCAATTTGACGCGGCGGTGAGCGGGTTGCAGCAGTGGCTGGCGGCCAACAGGGATGCGCCGTTCTGATCCCTGCTGGCGATGTACGGCGTTTAGGGAGGGTGGCCAGCCCCTGCGCTGTTATTCTATCTCCCGAAACAGCACCTGCTTGCACTTGGCACAGACCCATTCCCTGCGAAAATCGGTCAGGTGCACCATGCCTACCTCCAGCAACTCGTGGTGGCCGCAGTGATAACAGAAGATGATATCGCCATCGACTGATTCAGGGTGGGCCGCCAGATAGTCGGCTTTGGTGGGGAGTTGATCCCACGAGGTGGTGGGGACATGTTTGCGTTGGCTGGTGTAGTAGACCCAGTAGAACAGAAAAAAGACAGCCAGGATCACGAATGTCAGCAGATGGTCCATCTTGAACTCCTCCGGTTAGGTGCAGCCCCTCGGATGCATGGCTGCAATCAGCTCCATCATCATTAAATTTGTTTCGAATGAATATGTTACAGGATGGATAAAGAGGGCGTTGTGATCCCCTTCGGGTTTTGCCCGCCCGCGGCGGGATGAAAAATGTGTCGTTTGGCGGAGCGGCCAGGGTATTGAACGGGGAGGGAATCTTGCTTTTTACAACATAAATTCAACATTTTTTTAGGTGGTTGGACTGTCTCTTTGATCCAGCTCACGTTACAATGCCCGCGCCCACTTCACCTAACGCGCAAACGATTTTCAGGAGAGAAACGGATGTTGAAACGTGACATGACCATCGCCAATTATGATCCGCAATTGTGGCAGGCCATCACAGACGAAACCCGTCGTCAGGAAGAGCATATCGAGCTGATTGCGTCTGAGAACTACACCAGCCCCCGTGTCATGGAAGCCCAGGGCTCCCAGCTGACCAACAAGTACGCCGAAGGTTACCCCTCCAAGCGTTACTACGGTGGTTGCGAGTATGTGGATGTGGTCGAAACCCTGGCCATCGAGCGCGCCAAAGAGCTGTTCGGTGCCACTTACGCCAACGTGCAGCCGCACTCCGGCTCCCAGGCCAACAGCGCCGTTTACATGGCACTGCTGCAGCCGGGCGACACCGTACTGGGCATGAACCTGGCCCACGGCGGTCACCTGACCCACGGCTCTCCGGTCAACTTCTCCGGCAAGCTTTACAACATCGTGCCTTACGGTATCGATGAGTCCGGCAAGATCGACTACGACGACATGGAACGTCAGGCTGTCGAGCACAAGCCGAAGATGATGATCGGTGGCTTCTCCGCCTACTCCGGCATCGTTGACTGGGCCCGCATGCGCGAAATCGCCGACAAGGTCGGTGCCTACCTGTTCGTCGACATGGCCCACGTGGCGGGTCTGATTGCCGCTGGCGTCTACCCGAACCCGGTTCCCCACGCTCACGTGGTCACCTCCACCACCCACAAGACCCTGGCCGGTCCGCGCGGTGGTTTGATCCTCTCCGCCGCTGACGACGAGGAGCTCTACAAGAAGCTCAACTCTGCCGTCTTCCCGGGTGGTCAGGGTGGCCCGCTGATGCACGTCATCGCCGGTAAAGCCGTTGCCTTCAAAGAGGCGCTGGAGCCGGAGTTCAAGACCTATCAGGCTCAGGTCGTGAAAAACGCCAAGGCGATGGCTGCCACCTTTATCGAGCGCGGTTACAAGATCGTCTCCGGTGGTACCGACAACCACCTGATGCTGGTTGACCTGATCGGCCGCGAGCTGACCGGTAAGGATGCTGACGCTGCGCTGGGCAAAGCCAACATCACCGTCAACAAGAACTCCGTGCCCAACGACCCGCGCTCCCCGTTCGTCACCTCCGGTGTACGGATTGGTACCCCGGCCATCACCCGCCGCGGTTTCAAGGAGGCCGAGTCCATCGAGCTGACCCACTGGATCTGTGACGTACTGGACAACCACGACAACGATGCCGTGCTGGCCACCGTGCGTGAGAAGGTGCTGGATATCTGCCGCCGCTTCCCGGTTTATGGCTGATAAGTCAGACCATCCGGTTTGAGACCAATGCCACCTGCGGGTGGCATTGTTTTTTCTGGCTTTTACCGGTTTTGGATGGCCGTGCTACACTGGCCGACCTAGATCCTGGCCCGCCGGGCCGGTCCCTGTTCCATTAACGCCGGAGGTCCGATGCATTGCCCATTCTGTAGTGCGGTTGATACCAAGGTGATCGATTCCCGTCTGGTGGCAGAAGGCCATCAGGTGCGCCGCCGTCGTGAGTGTCTGCTCTGTCACGAGCGTTTTACCACCTTCGAGATGGCCGAGCTGGTGATGCCCCGCGTCATCAAGTCCAACGGCTCCCGCGAGCCGTTCAACGAAGACAAGCTGCGCGCCGGCATCCTGCGGGCGCTGGAGAAGCGGCCGGTGAGCATGGAGGCCATCGAAAAGGCGGTCAACCATATCAAATCCCGCCTGCGTGCCACCGGCGAGCGCGAAGTCGCCTCCGAGCTGGTGGGCAATCTGGTGATGGATGAGCTCAAGAGTCTCGACAAGGTGGCCTATATCCGCTTTGCCTCCGTCTATCGCAGCTTCGAAGATATTCGCGAGTTCGGTGAAGAGATCGCCAAATTGGAGAAATGATGGTATCGGATGGGCAAGTGGATATCCGCTTCGCCCCTCTCTACCTCAGGACACGAAGATATTCGCGAGTTCGGCGAAGAGATCGCCAAGCTGGAGAAGTAAACCGCCATTCTCACCCATGTTGCCGCGTCCGATTACGCTGCGCTAATCGAACCTACGATACTGCGTAAAGTCGAGATGTGTTGTCAAAGGAGCCCGGATGTTTAGTCAAGATGATTACCAATGGATGAGTCGGGCCCTCGAACTGGCCCGCCGCGGCCGCTACACCACGGCCCCCAACCCCTGCGTCGGCGCCGTGCTGGTCAAAGATGGCGTGGTGGTTGGCGAAGGGTGGCATCAAAAGGCGGGCGAGCCCCATGCCGAGGTCTATGCCCTGCGCGCTGCCGGTGACAGTGCCCGTGGCGCTACCGCCTATGTAACCCTCGAACCCTGCTCCCATCACGGTCGTACTCCCCCCTGCGCCGAGGCGCTGATCAACGCCGGCGTGGCCCGGGTGGTAGCAGCCATGGTCGATCCTAATCCCCAGGTGGGTGGGCGTGGCCTGCGGATGCTCTCCGAAGCGGGCATCAAGACCGATTTCGGCCTGCTGGCGAGTGAAGCCGAAGCGCTCAACCCGGGCTTCTTCAAGCGGATGCGTACTGCCTTCCCGCGGGTGACCGTCAAGCTGGGGGCCAGCCTCGATGGCCGCACCGCCATGGCGAGCGGCGAGAGCCAGTGGATCACCTCCCCGGATGCGCGCCGCGATGTGCAACGACTGCGGGCCCGCCACGATGCGGTACTCTCCAGCGCTGAAACCGTGCTGGCCGATGGTGCTTCCCTGACCGTGCGCTGGGACGAGCTTCCCCCCTCGGTCAAGGCGAGCTATCCCAAAGAGACCCTGCGCCAGCCGCTGCGGGTCATCGTCGATTCGCAAAACCGCCTCACCCCCGACTTGCCGCTGTTCCAGAGCGAGAGTCCGGTGCTGCTGGCCCGTCATAAGGCGTCCGGCGAGTGGCCCGCATGGGTGCAGCAGCTGGAGCTGCCGCTGCTGGATGGCAAGCTGGATCTGGTCAGCCTCTTCATGCTGCTGGCCAAGCAGAACGTCAACTCGGTACTGGTCGAGGCGGGCCCGCGGCTCTGCGGCGCCCTGCTGGAGAAGGGGCTGGTGGATGAGCTGGTGCTCTATCAGGCACCCAAACTGATGGGTGACGAAGGGCGCGGCCTGTTCCATCTGCCGGGCCTGACCCGGCTGTTCCAGGCGCCCAAGCTCGCCATCAAGGACGTGCGCATGGTGGGGCCGGATATTCGCATTACCGCCAAAATAGCCTGATTTATCAATGTTCAAGGGGGCATAATCAGCCCCCGTCATCAGCAAGGTGATCTGCATGTTTACCGGAATTATCGAAGCGGTGGGAACCCTGGCCGAACTGCGTCGTCAGGGCGATGACATGGCCCTCACCGTGCACGCCCCGGGCCTGGATTTTAGCGACGTTAAACTGGGCGACTCCATCGCCACCAACGGCGTCTGCCTCACCGTGGTGGCGCTGGGCGACAAGAGTTATACCGCCGATGTGTCGCTGGAAACCCTCTCCCGTACCGGCTTTGCCGCCGCCAGAGTGGGCGATCGGGTCAACCTCGAGAAGGCGCTGATGCCCACCTCCCGTCTCGGCGGCCATCTGGTCTCCGGCCACGTAGACGGGGTAGGGGAGGTGAAAAGCGTCTCCAGCAGCGGCCGCGCCATCGAGTACTGGATCAAGGCGCCGGGCGAGCTCTCCCGCTATATCGCCGAGAAAGGCTCCATTGCGGTGGATGGCATCAGCCTCACCGTCAACGCGGTGCAGGGGGACCTTTTCCGCCTGACGATCGTGCCCCACACCGCCCAGGAGACCACCATCGCCAGCTGGAAGCCGGGCCACAAGGTTAACCTCGAGGTGGATCAGATCGCCCGCTATCTGGAGCGGCTGATGATGGGGAAAAGTCAGGAGAGCAGCGCCTCGACCCTGACCATGGAGACGCTGGCCAAGGCCGGTTTTCTCTGACGGTGTGCGCTATATCGGCCCACCAAAACGATTTTCTGTGATCCCGCTCTGATTGAAATGGAGCCGCTAGCCCCAATCTAGAGCAACATACACACGCATTTGTGTTGAGCCTGCGGGCTCAACCCCAAGCACACTGATGGAGTAGCCCATGGCGCTGAGCACAACCCAGGAAATCATTGCCGACATCAAGGCTGGCAAGATGGTGATCCTGATGGATGACGAAGACAGGGAGAACGAAGGGGACCTCATCATGGCCGCCTCCTGCGTCCGTCCGGAGGATATCAACTTCATGGCCCGCTACGGCCGTGGCCTCATCTGCCTGACCCTGACCCGGGATCGCTGCAAGCAGCTGGCGCTGCCGCTGATGGTGGATCGCAACAATGCCCAGTTCTCCACCGCCTTTACCGTCTCCATCGAAGCGGCAGAAGGGGTGACCACAGGTATTTCCGCTGCCGATCGTGCCGTGACCGTGCAGGCCGCTGTGGCGCCCAATGCCAAGGCGGCCGATCTGGTGCAGCCGGGCCACATCTTCCCGCTGATGGCGCAGGATGGCGGCGTGCTGACCCGCGCCGGCCACACCGAAGCCGGTTGCGATCTGGCTCGTCTGGCCGGTTTCGAGCCTGCCGCCGTCATCGTCGAGATCCTCAACGAAGATGGCACCATGGCGCGCCGTCCTGACCTGGAGATCTTTGCCGAGGAGCATGGCATCAAGCTCGGCACCATTGCCGACCTTATCGAGTACCGCAACCAGCACGAGACCACTGTCGAGAAGGTGGCCGAGTGCAAGTTGCCGACCGAGTTTGGCGAGTTCGACCTCATCACCTTCCGCGACACCATCGACAATCAGGTTCACTTCGCCCTGAAAAAGGGTGAGGTGCAGGCCGACCAGCCGACCCTGGTGCGCGTCCATCTGCACGATGTGCTGAGCGATCTGCTGCTGACCGACCGCCACGCCGCCCGCAGCTGGCCGCTGCCCAAATCCATGGCCCGCATCGCTAACGAGGGCGGCGTGCTGGTGATTTTGGGGGCGGAATCCCATGGCGCCGAGCTGCTGGCTAGGGTCAAGGGTTTTGAAGCCGCCGACAAGGGACTGGCACCGGAAGGAGCCAAGTGGCAGGGCACCTCGCGCCGGGTTGGTGTGGGTTCCCAGATCCTCAAGGCCCTTGGTGTAAGCAAGATGCGCCTGCTGAGTTCGCCGAAGAAGTACCATGCCCTCGGTGGTTTTGGTTTGGAAGTGGTTGAGTACATCGGCGAGTAACGTACTACCAGAGAAGTACCATCCCCTTCCGGGCGGTGTCGGTCTGGAAGTCGTGGAATTTACCGGCGAGCAAGTGCGCCGGACTGGTTACATCGCGATCATGGCCGTCTATTGCGGCCATGGTTTTTGTCGTGGGTCTGTTGTGCTAGAATGTGCGCACTTTTGACTCCGGCCCTTTTGATTGCACAGATACAGGATTTCCAATGAAGGTTATCGAAGGAAATATCGCCGCTCCTGAGGCGCGCGTTGCTATTGTTGTTGCCCGTTTCAACAGCTTCATCAACGACAGTCTGGTGAACGGCGCGGTGGACGTACTGAAGCGTCAAGGTCAAGTGCAGGACAGCAACCTGACACTGGTAAAAGTGCCGGGCGCGGTTGAAATGCCATTGGTCATCAAGAAGCTGGCCAAGAGTGGTCAATACGACGCCATCGTGGCGGTCGGTACTGTCATCCGTGGCGGCACCTACCACTTCGACCTGGTGGCAAACGAGAACAGCAAGGGCATGGCCCAGGTAATGATGGAATATGAAATTCCCGTTGCCTTCGGTGTGCTGACCACTGAAAACATTGAACAAGCCATCGAGCGTGCAGGTACCAAGGCGGGTAACAAGGGTGCAGAGGCTGCACTGGCAGCGCTCGAAATGATCAACGTCCTGAAAGAACTGGACGTGTAACGAGGAGAAGTACATTGAAACCGTCTGAGCGCCGTAAAGCCCGCCATTGCGCCACCCAGGCCATCTACCAGTGGCAGATGACCAAGGCTAACGTGGGTGACATCGAAGAGCAGTTCAAGATCGATCAGGACACCAAGGGTGTAGACCTGAACTATTTCCGCGATCTGCTGTTCGGGGTAGCCCTCCACTGCAGCGAGCTGGACAAGGTGTTTGCACCTTTCCTCTCCCGTCCGCTGGAAGAAGTGGACATGGTGGACAAGGCGATCCTGCGTCTGGCGACCTACGAGCTGACCCGTCGTGATGATGTACCGCCGCGCGTGGTCATCAACGAAGCGATCGAGCTGGCCAAAGCTTTTGCTGCCGATGACAGCCACAAGTTTGTCAACGGTGTACTGGACAAGGTGATCAAGTCGCTGAACAAGCGTTGATCCTGCTGTCCGTCAGCATCTAAGAGAGGAGCCAGCTTATTGCTGGCTTTTTACTGTATGGGTGAATTTGAGCTGATTGATAAGTACTTCAAGGTCCCCCACGCCCGCAAGGACGTGGTGATGGGCCCTGGAGATGACTGTGCCCTGCTGACCCTGCCCCCCGATACCCAGCTGGCGGTGAGCACCGACACTCTGGTGAGCGGCGTACACTTCTTTCCCGACATGGATCCGGTGGATCTCGGCTACAAGGCGCTGGCGGTCAATCTCTCCGATCTCGCCGCCATGGGGGCCGAGCCGCGCTGGGTGTCGCTGGCGCTGACTCTGCCTGCCATCAACGAAGGCTGGGTCGCCGGTTTTGCCGAAGGGTTTCTGGAGCTGGCCGAGTACTACAATGTGGCGCTGGTGGGCGGAGACATGACCCGCGGGCCGCTCTCCATCACCATCTCGGTGAAGGGATCGGTGCCTGCCGGACGAGCCCTGATGCGCAGCGGTGCCAAAGCCGGTGACGGTATCTATGTGACCGGCACCCTGGGTGATGCCGCGCTGGCGCTCTCCCACCTGCTGGGCAAACGCACCCTCAACGAGAACCAGCTGGCAGCCGTGCTGCCACGGCTCGACCACCCCCATCCCCGTATTCTGGCCGGTCAGGCGCTGCGCGGACTGGCGGGCAGTGCGCTGGATCTCTCCGATGGGCTGGCATCGGATCTCGGCCATATTCTCAAGGCCTCCGGCGTACGGGCCCAGATCGATCTCGATCTGCTGCCGCTCTCGCCGGTGCTGCAGGATGCGGTGAGCGAGCAGGAGGCGTGGCAACTGGCGCTGGCCGGTGGCGATGACTACGAGCTCTGCTTTACCGTACCGGAGGAGCACCGCGGCGCGCTCGATACGGCGCTGGCCCACAGCGGGGTCAAGTTCAGCCGCATCGGCCGCATCGTGGCGGGCGAGCCGGGCATCGACTACCTGCGTGGCGACCAAGCGGTCGAGCTGCAGCTGAAAGGGTGGGATCACTTCGCATGAGTTTGTTCAGGATAAAGCCCGAGCTGACACGACTGGATCTGAAAAATCCGCTTCATTTTTTGGCGGTGGGGTTTGGTTCCGGTCTCAGCCCCAAGGCGCCGGGCACCATGGGCACCCTGGCGGCCATTCCGCTCTACCTGCTGGTGAGCGGGCTGCCGACCCACTGGTTTATCGCCTTGCTGGCGGTGGGTTTTGTGGTCGGTATTCGTATCTGCCAGAGCGCCACCGATGCCATCGGTATGCCGGATCACGGCGCCATCGTCTGGGACGAGGTGATCGGCTTTGGCGTCACCATGATTGCAGCGCCAGCCGGTTGGGAGTGGGTGGTGGCGGGATTCGCGCTGTTCCGGTTGTTTGATGTGCTCAAGCCCTGGCCCATCTCCTGGTTTGATCGCCGGATCCACGGTGGCCTGGGCATCATGCTGGACGATCTGATCGCCGGCCTGTTCGCCCTGTTTTGTATGCAATTACTGGCATTCTGGCTCGGTTGAGAGCCACCTTCCGGGGGATGACCGTTCTGGCATCCCCCGATTTATATCTGCTTAATTTTCATTCATCGGCATATGCTGCCGTTTATCATCCATTTCACATAAATATTCACTACTCATTCGGGGCTGGTGATTGTTTTGGAAATAGTGATAAATGCTGCTTGTTGCGTTGTTGTTGAAATTAAAGTAATGATACAAATAGATGTACGGACGCACCGGCCATTTTTGTGATGAAAATCATCATTTATCTCTGCTGAATTGGTGGTTATCTGCACAAAACATTGCGGAATTGTATAACTCAATCATTTACACCCGTGGTCAAACCGTCTAAGTTACTCGCGGGTTATTCCAAAAAAATGCAAAAAACCCGCCCGGATCGCTGGTTTCGCTGCCTCATGGATTGAGCAAATATTGCCCAAGGTAACAACCGGCATCTGCGGCTGATTTACGGACGAATTATTTGGGACGGATGTCCCCCGCAGAGGTAAACATGTCCTTGCTCGAAGTAAAGAACTTGCGGATCGAGTACCCCTCCCGCTACGGGGTGCTGGCCGCGGTGAAGGATCTCTCTTTCTCTATCGAAAAGGGTGAGATTGTCGGGGTGGTCGGTGAATCCGGCGCCGGCAAGTCCACCATCGGCAACGCCGTCATCGATCTGCTGAGCCCGCCGGGTCGCATCGCCCGTGGCGATATCTATCTCAATGGCGAGCTTATCTCCGGCAAGAGCCAGAACGAGATGCGGGCCATCCGTGGCTCCCGTATCGGGTTCATCTTCCAGGACCCCATGACCTCCCTCAACCCGCTGTTCACCGTTGAGCATCAGCTGGTGGAGACCATTCTGGCCAATACCGACCTCTCTCGCGAGGCTGCTTTTGCCAAGGCATTGGAGCTGATGGGGGCGGTGGGTATTCCGCAGCCGGAGCTGCGCATCAAACAGTATCCGCACCAGTTCTCCGGTGGCATGCGTCAGCGGGTGGTTATCGCCATCGCGCTCTCCTGCGATCCGGAGCTGATCATCGCCGATGAGCCGACCACGGCGCTGGACGTCTCCATTCAGGATCAGATCCTCCAGCTTATCCGCGCCCTCTGCAAAGAGCGTCAGGTGGGCTGCATGCTGGTGACCCATGACATGGGCGTGGTCTCCAACGTTACCGACAAGGTGGCGGTGATGTATCGCGGCGATCTGGTGGAGTTCGGCCTGACCGAACAGGTGCTGGGCAGCCCCAATCACCCCTATACCCGCAGCCTCATCTCGGCGGTCCCCCGTTCCGATGTGAAGCTGGTGCGCTTCCCGCTGGTCTCCTATATCGAGGATGCCAGTGCGCCGGATACCAATATCGACCTCAAGACCCACTGGCTCGGCCAGAGTCAGGACGAGCGTGCCTATGAAGGGGCGCTGCTGCGGGTGGAGAACGTCGATCTGAAATTCGTCACCAAGGACTCCATCTTCCCGAGCCGCCGCCAGTATGTGCGCGCCTGCAACAACATCAGCTTCGAGATCTTCGAAGGGGAGACCTTCGGTCTGGTGGGGGAATCGGGCTCCGGTAAATCGACCATTGCCCGCGCCATCACAGGTCTCTATCCGCCTGATACCGGCAAAATCTTCTTCGAGGGGATCGATCTGACTGCCCTCAAGAGCGAGCGCGAGCGCCGCCCGCTGCGTCGCCAGATGCAGATGGTGTTCCAGAACCCCTATTCATCGATGAACCCGCGGATGAAGGTGCGCGACATCATTGCCGAGCCGATCCGCTTCCATCAGCTGGCGAGCAGCGAGAGCCAGATTGAGGGAATTGTCGGCGATCTGCTGGATCACGTGGGTCTTGGCCGTGGTGCTGGCCTCAAGTATCCCCACGAGTTCTCCGGCGGTCAGCGCCAGCGTATCTCCATTGCCCGCGCCCTGGCCACTCGCCCGCGCTTCCTTATCTGCGACGAGCCGACCTCGGCGCTGGATGTGTCGGTGCAGGCCCAGATCCTCAACCTGCTCAAGGATCTGCAGCAGGAGCTCAAGCTCACCATGCTGTTTATCAGCCACGATCTGCCGGTGATCCGCCAGATGTGCGACCGCATCGGGGTGATGCAGCACGGTCATCTGGTGGAAGTGGCCGAGACCGAGAAACTCTTTACCAATGCCGAGCATGAGTACAGCCGCAAGCTGATCTCCCTCATGCCGGAGTTCAAGGGAATGTCCCGTGAGGGGCTGGAAATCGCAAGCTAGGAGAGCGCCGGTGCGCCGGTCTGCTTGTCAATAAAAGTGTCATAAGAAAGCCAAAAGCATGGAGAACAAGATGAAGAAAGGATTGTCCAAGATTGCCCTGGCGCTGTTTGCCGCCGGTTTCGCCTTCAGTGTCTCAGCCGCTGATATCAAGGTGGGTGTCGCTTCTGACGCCACTTCGCTGGATCCGCAGGAGCAGCTCTCCGGTCAGACCCTGGAGATGTCGCACCTGGTATTCGATCCCCTGATGCGTTACACCCAGGACCTGCAGTTCGAGCCCCGTCTGGCCGAGAAGTTCGAGCGTGTCGATGACAAGACTGTCCGCTTCCACCTGCGCAAGGGTGTCAAGTTCCACTCCGGCAACGACTTCACCGCTGACGACGTGGTGTGGACCGTCAACCGCCTGAAATCCTCCGTCGACTTCAAGGCGATCTTCGATCCCATCAGCGAAGTGAAGAAGGTCGATGACTACACCGTCGATCTGATCACCGCCAAGCCGTTCCCGCTGGTGCTGCAGACCGTCACCTACATCTTCCCGATGGACTCCAAGTTCTACACCGGCAAGACCGAAGCGGGCAAAGACAAGGCCGAGATCGTCAAAAACGGCGACTCCTACGCCTCTACCCACGTCTCCGGTACTGGCCCGTTTACCGTCAAGTTCCGCGAGCAGGGTGTGAAGCTGGATTATGCCCGCAACGCCAACTACTGGGATAAAGCCTCCAAGGGTAACGTCGAGAACCTGACCGTGGTGCCGATCAAGGAAGATGCGACCCGTGTTGCAGCCCTGCTGGGTGGCGACGTGGACATGATCTATCCGGTTGCGCCGAACGATCTGGAGCGCGTGAAGAATGGCAAGGACTCCCAGCTGGTTACCCTGTCCGGTACCCGCGCCATCATCATCGAGCTGAACCAGAACACCAACCCGGCGCTGAAAGACAAGCGTGTACGTCAGGCCATCAACTACGCCATCAACCAGGTGGGTATCGTCGAGAAGATCAACAAGGGCTTCGGTACCCCTGCTGGCCAGCTGAGCCCGAAAGGCTATGCCGGTCATAACGAGGCGCTGGTGCCCCAGTATGATCTGGCCAAGGCCAAGGAGCTGATGAAAGAGGCCGGTTACGAGAAAGGCTTCAAGATGACCTTCATCTCCCCGGCTGCCCGCTACGTCAACGACGTCAAGATTGCCCAGGCTGTCTCCGCCATGCTGGCCAAGATCAACATCAAGGTGGATCTGAAGACCATGCCGGTGGCCCAGTACTGGCCCGAGTTTGACAAGTGCGCCGCAGACATGCAGCTGATCGGCTGGCACTCCGACACCGAAGATACCGCGAACTTCTTCGAGTTCCTGACCTTCACCAAGGACGCCAAGACCGGTATGGGTCAGTACAACTGTGCCGGTTATGCCAACGCCGAAGCTGACAAGCTGGTGATGGATGCCAACGCCGAGACCGATCCGGCCAAGCGTGCCGAGATGCTGAAGAAGGTCGAAGCCATGCTGATCGAAGATGCTGCCTACGTGCCGTTGCACTGGGAAGATCTGGCCTATGGCGCCAAGAAGAACGTCGACATCAAGCCGGTGGTCAACGTGATGAACTTCCCTTACCTGGGTGACCTGGTGGTCAGCAAGTAAGAGAACGTCGCAAGGAAGGACGGGGCGGGGTGGTCAGCTGGCCACTCCGCCCACTAACAGAAGCCTGTGCCACGACACAGGCCACGTAGAAGGACAAGCATGTTTACATTCCTGCTGAAACGGTTCTATCAGGCCGTGATAGTGATGTTCGTCATCAGCCTGGTCGCCTTCTCCATCCAGGACAACCTGGGTGACCCGTTGCGCGAGCTGGTGGGACAATCCGTCTCCGAAGCCCAGCGTCACGAGTTGCGCGAGAAGATGGGCCTTAACGATCCCTTCCTCATCAAATACAGCCGCTTTCTGAAAAATGCGGTGCATGGGGATTTGGGCACCTCCTATTTCTTCAAGCGACCCGCTCTCGAGGTGATTCTCGACAAGCTGGTGGCTACCCTTGAGCTGGTGTTTGCTGCCGCGCTCATCATCGTGGTAGTTTCCATTCCACTCGGTGTCTATTCGGCGATCCGCCCGCGCAGCATACCCACCAAGATCATCATGGCGGGGAGCAGTATCGGTATTTCGATCCCGGTATTCCTGACCGCCATCATGCTGATGTACCTCTTCTCCATCCAGCTGGGCTGGCTGCCTGCCTATGGCCGCGGCGAGACCCGTGACCTGCTGGGCTGGGAGTCGGGCTTCTTCACCTGGGATGGTATCCTGCACCTGATCCTGCCGGCGGTGTCGCTCTCTTCCATCATGCTGCCGCTGTTTATCCGGCTGGTGCGCTCCGAGATGCTGGAGCAGCTCTCCTCCGAGTACGTCAAATTCGCCCGCGCCAAGGGGCTGGACAACAACAAGGTCTACTATCAGCACGCTCTCAAAAACACCATGCTGCCGGTCATTACCGTCGGCGGGGTGCAGATCGGCACCATGGTGGCTTACACCATCCTGACCGAGAGCGTGTTCCAGTGGCCGGGCACCGGTTTCCTGTTCCTTGAGGCGATCCACCGGGTCGATACCCCGCTGATCACCGCCTACGTCATCTTCGTGGGACTGATCTTCGTGGTGACCAATACCCTGGTCGACCTGCTCTACGGGTTGATTAACCCGACCGTTAACCTGACTGCCAAGGGGTAAGCATGAGTAACGCTGTAACTGCAAGCCCAAGCCGTTGGGCACGATTCAAGAACTCCGACATCGTCTACTACTTCCTGCGGGACAAGGTAGCCATGTTCAGCTTTGCGGTGTTTGTGGTGTTCGTGCTGGCGGCGCTGCTGGCGCCCTGGCTGGCCCCGCACAACGTCTATGACCAGACCAGTTTTGATCTGATGGATGCCGAGTTGCCGCCTTCCTGGCTGGAAGGCGGCGAGGAGCGCTTCTGGCTCGGTACCGACAACCAGGGGCGGGATATCTGGAGCACCATTCTCTATGGCGCCCGTATTTCCCTCACTATCGGCCTGTTTGCGGTGGCGCTGCAACTGGTGCTCGGTATCGTCATCGGTCTGATTGCCGGTTATTTCGGTGGCCGCATCGACAACCTGTTGATGCGCTTTGCCGATGTGCAGCTGTCGTTCTCCACCATGATGGTAGCGATCATCATCTCCGCCATCTTTCAGGCAACCTTTGGCTCCGAGTTCTACTCGAAGTTCGCCATCATGATGCTGGTGGTGATCATCGGTATCGCCGAGTGGCCGCAGTACGCCCGTACTGTGCGCGCCTCTGTGCTGGCGGAGAAGAAGAAGGAGTATGTGGAGGCGGCCAAGGTGATGGGATTCCGCGCCCCGCGCATCATGTTCCGCCACATTCTGCCCAACTGCCTGTCGCCCATTCTGGTCATCTCCACCGTGCAGGTGGCCAACGCCATCATGAGCGAGGCGGCGCTCTCCTTCCTTGGTCTGGGGATGCCGGTTGATCAGCCCTCGCTTGGTTCGCTTATCAGCGTCGGCTTCAACTACATCTTCTCCGGCTCCTGGTGGATCACCGCCTTCCCGGGCATCTGTCTGGTGGTGCTGGTGCTGGTCATCAACCTGCTGGGTGACTGGCTGCGGGATGTGTTTAACCCCAAGATCTACAAAGGGTAATCCAAGTCAGAAACGCAAAATAAGAAGGGCGCCAGTAAGGCGCCCTTCTTTTGTTTGATAGCGTTGACGCGTTATCAGGCTTGCCGCCAGCTTTCGATGCTGCGCTGGATGCCTGCATCGTCCAGACCGAGCAGGGCATAGATCTCCTGCTGGGTGCCCTGTTCCACGAAGCGATCCGGCAAGCCAAGGTTGAGCACTGGCTTGCACTGCTTGCTGCGCATCAGCAGTTCGTTCACCGCCGAACCGGCGCCGCCCATGATGGCGTTGTCTTCGATGGTGACGAAGTGATCGTGGCTGGCCGCCAGCGACAGCACCAGTGCCTCATCCATCGGTTTGACAAAGCGCATATCCACCAGGGTGGCATCCAGCACTTCGGCGGCCGCTTTGGCGTGGTGCAGCAAGGTGCCAAAGGCCAGAATGGCAGTGCCCTTGCCCTCTCGCAGGATACGTCCCTTGCCGAGCTCCAGTGCCTGCATCTCTGACGAGATGGGGGCATCGCTCAGGCTGCTGCCGCGCGGGTAACGCACGGCAGCAGGGCCCTGATGGAGATAGCCGGTATAGAGCATCTGGCGGCACTCGTTCTCGTCAGATGGCGTCATCACCACCATGTTGGGCACGGTGCGCAGGAAGCTGATGTCGAACGCCCCCTGATGGGTCGGGCCATCGGCGCCCACCAGACCGGCCCGGTCGATGGCGAATAGCACCGGCAGATCTTGCAGCGCTACGTCGTGGATCACCTGATCGTAGGCGCGCTGCAGGAAGCTCGAATAGATGGCCACCACCGGCTTCTTGTCGGCGATGGCAAGACCCGCGGCGAAAGTGACCGCATGCTGCTCTGCAATGGCCACATCGAAGTAGCGATCCGGATATTGCTGGCTGAATTTTACCAGCCCCGAGCCTTCGCGCATGGCGGGGGTGATGCCGACCAGCTTCTCGTCTTTGGCGGCCATGTCGCACAGCCACTGGCCAAAGATGGCGGAGAAGGTGGGCTTGGCCCCGCTCGCCTTGGGCAGGGCGCACTCGTCCGGATTGAACTTGGGCACGGCATGATAACCGATAGGGTCTTTTTCGGCCGGCTCGTAACCCTTGCCCTTCTTGGTCTTGACATGCAGCAGCTGCGGGCCCTTGAGATTGCGCATGTTGCGCAGGGTCTCGACCAGTGCCTCGATATCGTGACCGTCGATGGGGCCGATATAGTTGAAGCCGAACTCCTCGAACAGGGTGCCGGGCACCACCATCCCCTTGAGGTGCTCTTCGGCCCGCTTGGCCAGCTCCTTGACCGGCGGCAGACCCGCCAGCACCTTCTTGCCGCCTTCGCGGATGGTGGTGTAGAGCTTGCCGGACATGACCCGGGCCAGATGGTTGTTGAGCGCACCGACATTTTCGGAGATGGACATCTCGTTGTCGTTAAGGATCACCAGCATGTCCTTGTGGACATCGCCAGCGTGGTTGAGCGCTTCAAACGCCATCCCCGCAGTAATGGCTCCGTCCCCTATCACTGCAACCACCTTGCGACCCAGTCCTTCGCTCTCGGCGGCAACCGCCATACCGAGGGCGGCACCGATGGAGGTGCTGGAGTGGCCGACGGAGAGCACGTCGTACTCGCTTTCGCCGCGCCAGGGGAAGGGGTGCAAGCCATCCTTCTGCCGGATGGTGTGGATCTGATCTCGGCGCCCGGTCAGGATCTTGTGGGGATAGGCCTGATGGCCCACGTCCCAGATCAGCCGATCGAACGGGGTGTTGTAGACGTAGTGCAGGGCCACGGTCAATTCGACCGTACCGAGACCGGAGGCAAAATGTCCGCTGGAGCGGCTGACAGAGCGCAGCAGATATTCGCGCAGCTCGTTGCACAGCACCGGCAGCCGATCTTTGGGCAAGGAACGCAGCTCGACCGGAGTGTCCGCGAGGGCCAGGTTGGGGAAATTGCTAATATCAACGCTCATATTGTTACTGTTATCCAGCGTTTAGTGGGTTCGCTCGATGATGTAATCGGCAAACGCTTCCAGAATGTCGGTATTGTAGGGCAAGGATTGCAGGGCTGTTAAGGCTTTCCCATGCAGTTCGCGAGCCAGCTCACGGGCATTTTCGAGTCCGAGCAGGGCCGGATAGGTACTTTTCTCCAGCGCCAGGTCAGAACCTTGCGGCTTGCCCAGGGTGGCGGTATCACCTGTGATGTCGAGGATGTCATCCTGCACCTGAAAGGCGAGGCCAATCGCGGCGGCATAGGTTTGCAGGGCAGCCAGCGTGGCGTCATCGACATCGGCTTTGCACAGGGCGCCGAGCGCCACGGCACATTCAATCAGCGCACCGGTCTTGTGGCGGTGTACCTGCTCCAGCTCGGCGAGCGAGATCTGGCGCCCTTCGGCCTGCAGATCCAGCGCCTGGCCGCCACACATACCGAGATAGCCGGAGGCGCGGGCGAGGGTACTCAGCATCCGCACCCGGTTGGCCATCAAGGTATCAGGCATGGGGTGATCGGCCAGAATGGAGAACGCCAGGGTCTGCAGCGCATCACCGGCCAGAATGGCGGTTCCTTCGTCAAACGCCTTGTGAACGGTTGGCTGACCACGACGCAGGTCGTCGTTATCCATGGCGGGCAGGTCATCGTGCAGCAGGGAGTAGGCGTGGATGCACTCCACGGCAGCCGCGGGGCCATCCAGCAGTTCGCTCTTGACGCCCAGCATCTCGCCGACCGCGTAGACCAGAAACGGGCGAACCCGTTTGCCGCCCAGCAGCAGGCCATAACTCATGGCATCGCGCAGACGCGGCGCCATGGCGGGCAAGGATTCAAGTTGTGCTGACAGACAGTCGTCAATACGCTGACGATGCAGACGGGAAAAATGGTCCAGCGCCACTCACTCCTCTCCTTGTTCTGGCTGGAAGGGGGCGAGCTGGTCACTGCCATCGGCTTGACTGAGCAGGATCTGGATCTTCTGTTCGGCCAGTTCCAGCTTCTGCTGACCGGCCCGAACCAGATGAACGCCCTGCTCGAACTGCTTGAGTGCCTCTTCCAGGGGTAGGGAACCTTGTTCCAGCTGATGAACGATGGTTTCCAGCTCTTCCAGAGTGGCATCAAAACTCAGACGGTCGATTTTTTTACTGGCCATGTCCATCCTCGGGGATTGAAAAAAACGGCTTATATTAACATCGACCGTCCACAGGGGGGAGGCAGAAAAGCATTGCCCTCTCAAACTCTCGCTAAACTGGCCGATAATGAGCCATCATTCTCAGTGGATGCATGCTTGCCGCATGGGTCGCAATAGCAGAAAATTCAACAGACTATAAATAGACATAAGAACCGGTGACAGGAGTAGGGACGTGGATCTAGGCAGTCTGATAGGGATAGTGCTGGGTTTCGGGGTGGTGGTGTACGGCATGCTGCTGGGTGGCCCCATGAGCATGTATGTGGATATGCCATCGGTCTACATCACTGTATTGGGCTCAATCTTCATCGCCATGATGAAGTTCAACCTTGGCCAGTTCCTGATGGCATTCAAGGTGGCGGGCAAAGCCTTTATGTACAAGGGCGACAAGCTTGAAGACCTGATTACCAAAGCCGTTGAACTGGCTGACGCGGCTCGCAAAGGGGGCTTTCTTGCGCTGGAGGCCGCAGAGATCCCCAATGCATTTATGAAAAAAGGGATCGACATGCTGGTGGATGGTCACGATGCCGAAGTGGTGCGCGCCGTGATGGAAAAGGATATCGACCTGACAGCCGAGCGCCATGTCATTGCCATCAAGGTCTTCCGTACCCTTGGGGATCTGGGCCCTGCCATGGGGATGATAGGTACGTTGGTGGGTCTGGTGGCCATGCTGGCCAACATGAGTGACCCCAAGTCGATCGGGCCGGCGATGGCGGTGGCCTTGCTTACCACCCTGTACGGTGCGATAGAGGCCAATATGTTGGCGATCCCGATTGCCGACAAGCTGGAGCTGCGCAGCGGGGAGGAGAAGCTCAGTCGTACCCTGATCCTTGATGCCATTATGGGGATTCAGGATGGCCAGAACCCGCGGGTGATCCAGTCCATGCTGCAGAACTATCTGAACCAGTCCAAACGTAATACCGGCACCGAATAGGGGGCGTTATGTCTGATTGCAAGTGCCCGCCACCAGGGCTCCCTGGTTACATGGGAACCTTTGCCGACCTGATGTCGCTGCTGATGTGCTTCTTCGTGCTGTTGCTCTCCTTTGCCGAGATGGATGTACAGAAGTTCAAGCAGATAGCCGGTTCCATGGACAAGGCATTCGGGGTACAGAACATCCTTGAGGTGAAAGATATTCCCAAGGGGACCTCGGTGATTGCCCAGGAGTTCAGGCCCGGTCGCCCTGAGCCCACGCCAATTGATACCGTGATGCAGCAGACCATCGATCTGACCCAGACCGAACTGGAGTTTCTGCCCGGCGAGTCGGATCAGGCAGGTGGTCAGGACAAGAGTGATGGCAAGCAGACGGGGGGCGATACCGCGCAGGATGCAAAGAAGGCGCAAGAACAGTCCAATACCCTGGCCAAAGCCCTCGCCGAGCAGATGAAAGATCAGATCCAGGATGGCGCCATCGAAATTGAGGCGCTGGGCCAGCAGATCATCATCCGGATCAGGGAAAAAGCGTCGTTCCCGGCCGGTTCGGCATTTCTGCAGCCTCAGTTCTGGCCGGTCATTCGCAAGGTCGCGACCCTGCTCAAGGATGTGCCGGGTGAAATCACCATCTCCGGTCACACCGACAACGTGGCGACCGAAGATGAGCTGTTCCAGTCCAACTGGGAGTTGTCGTCGCAACGGGCGGTGGCGGTGGCGCACCAGATGCTGAAGGTCCCCGGTTTTGATCAGGGACGACTTGTGGTGCAGGGGATGGCGGATTCCCAGCCATTGGTGCCCAATACCACCCCGGAAAATCGTCGGATGAACCGGCGGGTGGAGATCGCCATCATGCAGGGCAAACCGACCGTTTCGGCACCAATTTCCGTACCGGAAGGGAAGTAAGCGAAGGGAATGCCGATGACGCAAGTGGGATCTGCATCAGGGGGCTAACGTGGATTTTGTGTTGGCTTCATATTAAGATGCCTCATCCGAACCGATTGCTGCGGCCTCCTTGCAGATGGCCGCAGTTTCTATTTCCTAGCAACCCAGGTTTCGACTATGAATCATACTCCGATGACTGTTCGCGGCGCTGAGAAGCTGCGCGAAGAGCTCGATTATCTCAAGACCGAGCTTCGTCCCCAGATTATCGAAGCGATTGCCGATGCCCGTGAGCACGGCGATCTGAAGGAAAACGCCGAATACCATGCCGCTCGCGAGCAGCAGGGGTTCTGTGAAGGCCGCATTCAGGAGATTGAAGCCAAGCTCTCCAATGCGCAGGTGATCGATGTCACCAAGATGACCAACAACGGCCGCGTTATTTTTGGCGCGACTGTGACTCTGCTCAAGAGCGAGACAGAGGAAGAGGTGGTCTACCGCATCGTGGGTGACGATGAGGCTGATATCAAACAGAACCTCATCTCTGTCAACTCTCCCATTGCCCGCGCCCTGATTGGCAAGGAAGTGGACGATGTCGCCATCGTCAAGACGCCGGGCGGTGATGTGGAATACGAAGTACTGGAAGTCGCTTATATCTAAGCGAATGCTACAGACGATGAAACAGGGGGGCTGGCGCTCCCCTGTTTGTCTTTATCTATATGATTATTGATAAAAATCAGGACAGATACGCCTCGGTAAAGGCGTCCTGATGACGCTGAAACAACCAGTGGCGCAGCCGTTCTATGTTGCTCTCGCTCATTTGAAAGCTCAGCGCCCAGGTGGCATGGTCGGCATTGGCTTTGATGCGCCTTACCAGTCGTCCCTGCAGTGGAAGAGGGTCCTCTTGCTCGATACAGAGCTCGCCGTTGATGGGGGTATCGGCCACCATGTTGGTCGGCAAATTTTCCACGATGAGGCCGTTGAGGGAGAGGCTGAGCACCTGAAACAGGCCCAGGTCGCTGCAAAGCTTGGCTTTTTGTGTGAGACGCCAGGCACGCGGTTGCGCAAACCCCAGCTCCCTGATGACCGGTGCAGATAACCGGGGCTCGACGAAGCCATCTTCCCCTTGGGTAAAGCTCAGGGGAAAACGCAGCTGATGGCCTACGAAGCGGGCTTCGAGTACAAGGTGTTCGGCTTTTTGCAGCAAGCCAAGCATGGGGGCATCGAGGTGACCACTCAGAACATGGGTGTCCTGATTGCTCCCCAAGTCCCGCAGCATGGCCAGCTCATCGTCGGTCAGAATAGGATGGTGAGCCATAATGCGTGTCCGGAAGTATTCATCGCAGGTTAAGGGCTTTGCGACTACTTTGGCAAGCGACTCGGGAAGAAGTGGAATAAGGAAAGAGCGATGCTCTTTCCTTTTACTTGCGGGGCAGCTGGATTTTGGGTTCGTTGGCTTGACGATAAATGGTCAGCACATGACCCATGCTTTGCACCTTGATTGAACCGGTTTCACGGACGATAGCATCCATAACCAGTTGTTTCATTTCGCGATCTTCAGAGGCAACCTTAACCTTGATCAGCTCGTGATGGTTCAGTGCCAGATCGATCTCGGCCAGTACACCTTCGGTCAGACCATGCTGACCCAGCAGGACGACAGGCTTGAGGCTATGGGCAAGGCCCTTGAGGTACTGTTTCTGTTTATTGTTGAGAATCATCGCAATTTCTTCATAAGTCAGGGTTGAAAGGGGCGTATTCTACCCCCACTTAGCCCTTAATACTAATAACCCTTGTGGTTTTTTAAAGTCGATTATCATGACCCAGAAAAAACGTTCCCCCAGTTCAACTCGCTGGTTAAAAGAACATTTCGACGATCAATACGTCAAAAAAGCCCAGAAAATGGGCCTGCGTTCTCGTGCTGTTTTCAAGATTGACGAGATCCAGGGCAAGGATCGCTTGCTGAAACATGGCATGACCGTAGTGGATTTGGGGGCTGCCCCCGGTGGTTGGTCCCAGTTCGCGGTTGAACAGGTTGGTGATTCGGGTCGCGTCATCGCATGTGACATTTTGCCGATGGATCCCATTGCTGGTGTCGATTTCCTGCAAGGGGACTTTCGGGAGGAAACTGTACTCGGCGCCTTGCTGGAACGAGTGGGCCCCGACAAGGTCGATGTCGTGATGTCTGATATGGCGCCCAACATGAGCGGTACCCAGCAGGTGGATCAGGCTCGCGCCATGTATCTGGTCGAGCTGGCACTGGACATGTGCAATCAGGTATTGCGTAGTGACGGCAGTTTCGTAGTGAAGGTGTTTCAGGGAGAGGGCTTTGATGCCTATCTCAATGAAATTCGTAAACTTTTCTCCGCTGTCAAAATTCGTAAACCAGACTCATCCCGCGCCAGGTCACGGGAAGTCTACATTGTGGCTACCGGTTTTAAACTGTAGTACCCTAACCTTCATCGTTAACTGTCAGTCTGCGAGGTTACTGATTTGAGTGACATGGCGAAAAACTTAATCCTGTGGCTGGTCATCGCCGTCGTTTTGATGTCGGTGTTCAATAGCTTCAGCCCCAGCGATACCACCAGTCGCCAGCTGGACTATTCCAGCTTCGTTAAAGAGGTGACCCAAGAGCAGATCCGTGAAGTGCGGATGGACGGTAAGGTCATTAATGGCGTCAAGCGTACTGGTGAACGATTCACCACCATTATCCCTGCGCCGGATCCCCAGCTGCTCAACGACATGCTCAATCACAATGTCAAAGTGATGGGTGAGAAGCCGGAAGAGCCGTCTCTGTTGACCTCTATCTTCATCTCCTGGTTCCCGATGCTGCTGCTGATCGGTGTCTGGGTCTTCTTCATGCGTCAGATGCAGGGCGGCGGTGGCAAAGGTGCCATGTCGTTCGGCAAGAGCAAGGCTCGCCTGATGAGCGAAGATCAGATCAAGACCACCTTTGCTGATGTTGCAGGTTGCGATGAAGCCAAGGAAGAGGTGAAGGAGCTGGTCGACTATCTGCGCGACCCGAGCAAATTCCAGAAACTGGGTGGCAAGATCCCGACCGGTGTGCTGCTGGTTGGTCCTCCCGGTACCGGTAAGACTTTGCTGGCCAAGGCCATTGCGGGCGAGGCCAAGGTGCCGTTCTTCACCATCTCTGGTTCCGATTTCGTGGAGATGTTCGTCGGTGTCGGTGCCTCCCGGGTGCGTGACATGTTCGAACAGGCCAAGAAATCTTCCCCCTGCATCATCTTCATCGATGAAATTGATGCGGTCGGTCGCCAGCGTGGCGCCGGTCTGGGTGGTGGTCATGATGAACGTGAGCAGACTCTTAACCAGATGCTGGTCGAGATGGATGGCTTTGAAGGCAATGAAGGCATCATCGTCATTGCTGCCACCAACCGTCCTGACGTACTGGATCCGGCACTGCTGCGTCCGGGCCGTTTCGACCGTCAGGTTGTTGTCGGTCTGCCGGATGTCCGTGGTCGCGAGCAAATTCTGAAAGTGCACATGCGCAAAGTTCCGTTGGCGGATGACGTCAATCCGGCACTGATTGCCCGTGGTACCCCCGGTTTCTCCGGTGCGGATTTGGCCAACCTGGTCAACGAAGCAGCCCTCTTCTCTGCCCGCGAGAGCCGCCGAGTGGTCTCCATGGCCGAGTTCGAGAAGGCCAAGGACAAGATCATGATGGGTGCGGAACGCCGCTCCATGGTGATGAAAGAGTCCGAAAAAGAGATGACTGCGTATCATGAAGCCGGTCACGCCATCATTGGTCGTCTCGTTCCTGACCATGACCCGGTTTACAAGGTCTCCATCATTCCGCGCGGTCGTGCGCTGGGTGTGACCATGTATCTGCCGGAGCAGGATCGCTGGAGCCACTCCAAGCAGCATCTGGAGTCGATGATCTCCAGTCTGTATGGCGGTCGCCTGGCAGAAGAGCTGATCTACGGTGCCGAGAAGGTATCGACCGGCGCGTCCAACGATATCGAGCGGGCGACCGAGATTGCACGCAAGATGGTGACCCAGTGGGGTATGTCCGAGCGTCTCGGCCCAATGCTCTATGCGGAAGAAGATGGCGAGGTGTTCCTTGGTCGCAGCATGGCCAAGGCCAAGCACATGTCCGACGATACCGCTCGCGTCATCGATGCCGAGGTCAAGCAGGTCATCGACCGCAACTACGCCCGTTCCAAGCAGATCCTGCTGGATAACATGGACGTGTTGCACAGCATGAAAGATGCGCTGATGAAGTACGAGACCATCGACGCTAAACAGATCGATGATCTGATGGCGCGTCGCGAGGTACGTGCTCCGAGCAACTGGCATGACGAGCACGGTGATACCCCGCAAGGCGGTTCCACCGTGGCTGCCGAGGCCAAACCTGCCGATGAGGCTGCACCGGTGGCGGATGTCACTATCGACAAAGCCAACGACGCGCCGGCCAAATAATTGTGACTCTCCAAACCCCGGGCTTGCCCGGGGTTTTTCTTTATCAGATGGACGTGAAAATGCAGTTAACCAGCAAGGGGCTCAGCCTCTCCCTCGATCGTCCCCATGTTATGGGGATCCTCAATGTGACGCCCGACTCCTTCTCTGATGGCGGTAATTTCAACCAGTTTGAACGGGCAATGGCCCATGCGCGCCAGATGGTCTCTGACGGTGCAACCTTCATCGACATCGGTGGCGAGTCAACCCGCCCTGGTGCGCCCGATGTGAGCGAGCAGGAGGAGCTGGACAGGGTCATTCCTGTCGTAGAGCAGATGGTCCGTGAGCTGGATGTGATGATCTCCCTCGATACCTCCAAAGCGGCGGTGATGCGGGAGGGTTGCAAGATGGGTGCCCATCTGATCAACGATGTGCGGGCACTGCAAGAACCTGGAGCACTGCAAGCCGCGGCCGAAGCTCGGGTTCCGGTCTGTCTGATGCATATGCAGGGGCAGCCGAGAACCATGCAAGTCGAGCCGCACTATGACGACCTGATCGGGGAGGTACGCGCCTTTTTTGATGAGCGTATTGCGGCTTGTCTGGCGGTCGGGATCCGTCGTGAAGAGCTGTTGCTGGATCCGGGATATGGCTTTGGCAAAACCCTTGCACACAACTATCAGCTGTTGGTGGCTCAAAAGGAACTGCTTGATTATGGCTTACCGCTATTGGTGGGGATGTCGCGAAAGTCTATGATAGGCAACCTGCTGGGCCGTCCGGTGGATGAGCGTCTGGCGGGCAGTCTGGCATGCGCCCTTATCGGCATGCAGCATGGGGCCCGCATCATCAGGGTACACGATGTACGGGAGACCATGGACGCATTGCGCGTCGGTTGGCTGGCAATGACGGGACAAGATTTTATTTCCAGATAATAAAGAGAACAGACAATGGCAAGAAAGTATTTCGGTACTGATGGTGTGCGCGGCAAGGTTGGCGAATACCCGATCACTCCTGATTTTGTAATGAAATTGGGTTGGGCTGCCGGCAAGGTGCTCTCCAAGAAGGGCACCAAAAAGGTGCTGATTGGCAAAGATACCCGCATCTCCGGTTACATGCTGGAATCCGCGCTGGAAGCGGGGCTCTCCGCGGCAGGCCTTAAAGCCATTCTGATGGGGCCCATGCCCACGCCGGCGGTTGCCTACCTGACTCGCACCTTCCGTGCCGAAGCTGGCATCGTCATCAGCGCTTCCCACAACCCCTTCTACGACAACGGCATCAAGTTCTTCTCCGCCGATGGCACCAAGCTGCCCGATGATGTCGAGCTGGCTATCGAAGCCGAGCTGGATCACGAGCTCAAGTGTGTCGAGTCGGCCGAACTTGGCAAAGCGGTGCGCATTGATGATGCCGCCGGTCGCTATATCGAATTCTGCAAGAGCACCTTCCCCTCTCACATGAATCTGGATGGGGTGAAAATGGTGGTCGACTGTGGCCACGGCGCTACTTACCACATTGCGCCGTCGGTTTTCCGCGAGCTGGGTGCTGAAGTGATCACCATGGGCTGTGCCCCGGATGGTCTCAACATCAACGATGGTGTTGGTTCGACTGCACCTGATGCACTGGTTGCCAAGGTGCTGGAGTGCAAGGCCGATCTGGGGGTTGCCTTTGATGGTGATGGTGACCGTCTGATCATGGTTGACCATACCGGCTATCTCATCGACGGTGATGAAGTGCTCTATATCATCGCGCGCGATGCCCTGCGCAATGGTCGCCTCAAAGGCGGTGTCGTCGGCACCCTGATGGCCAACATGGGTCTGGAGCTGGCGCTGCAAACCCTGGGTATTCCGTTTGCCCGTGCCAAGGTAGGTGACCGCTATGTGCTGGAGATGATGGAAGAGAAGGGCTGGCGTATCGGTGGCGAGAACTCCGGCCACATTATCTGTCTTGATCAAACCACTACGGGTGATGGCATCGTGGCTGCCTTGCAGGTGCTTACCGCCATGCGCAGTGCCGAGATGCCGCTGGCCAAGTTGCGCTCCGGCATGAGCAAGTTCCCGCAGGTGCTGGTGAATGTTCGTTTTGCCGAAGGCAAGGATCCGCTGGCCGCAGATGCTGTCATGGCTGAGGTTGCCAAGGTGGAACAGGAGCTGGCTGGTCGTGGTCGCGTACTGTTGCGTAAATCAGGTACCGAACCGCTGATCCGGGTCATGGTCGAAGGGGAGCATGAACAGCAGGTTCGTGACATGGCTCAGCGCATCGCCAAACAGGTTGAATCGGCGTTTTAATGAACAACCAGGGCGGCTTTTTAGTCGCCCTGGTTGTATCTTGTTCAAACGATTCAAAAATTTAAAAATAGCACTTGTCAGCTGAGCATCCTCTGGATATTATCAGCCCCGCTTTCGCAAGGGAGTTGCCGATGGGACATCGCAAGCCGTTTGTAGCAGCCAACTGGAAGTTGCACGGTAGTAGGTCGCAGTTAGAGCAGTTTACGAGTCAGTGTCTGAAGGGCGTTGACGGAAAAGTAGATGTGGTTCTCTGTCCTTCCCATGTGCATCTCGACTTTACCGCTTCACTGCTCAACGAGCAGAAAGTAATAAAGTTGGGGACTCAGAATGTGAGTCAGCACGCTACTGGCGCTTACACTGGAGAAATCTCGTGTCAGATGCTGGTTGAGGCAGGGTGTCGTTATGTATTGGTAGGGCACTCCGAGCGCAGGCGTCTCTTTGGTGAGACCAGTTTTATCGTCGCAGAGAAGTTTGCGGCAGCCAGAGCGGCAGGCTTGATTCCCATCCTCTGTTTAGGTGAGTCAGGTGCGGCGAGGCAGGCGAGAAGAGCCTTCGAGGTGATCGCTGAAGAGCTGGATATCGTCATAGAGAAAAATGGCGCGATGGCTTTCGATAATGCTATCATCGCCTACGAGCCGATTTGGGCTGTAGGTACAGGTAAATGCGCCACACCCGAGCAGGCACAAGAGGTTCATTCCTTTATACGTGGTCGCTTGGCGGAGGATACTCCGGTAATAGGTGAGAAAGTTAGAATCATCTATGGTGGGAGCGTAACGCCGAGCAACGCGAGAGATTTGTTTGCACAGCCCGACATTGATGGCGGACTGATTGGCGGAGCAAGCCTCGATAGCGATGCGTTTTTAGGAATTGTTGAAGCGGCAAAGGGTGCAAGTTAAATGTACGAGATTCTTTTAGTCGTTTATCTGCTGGTTTCACTGGCTCTGATTGGTCTGGTGATGATTCAGCAAGGTAAAGGGGCTGATATGGGCGCCTCCTTCGGCGCAGGGGCATCGAACACAGTATTCGGCTCCGGTGGTTCAGGCAGTTTCCTGACCCGAACAACAGCAATTTTGGCTACTCTGTTTTTTGTTATCAGCTTGGTGCTCGGCTCTATGTCCAGCAACAAGGTCAAGCAGGGTAGTGAGTGGGAGAATCTGCAACAAACCCAACAGGTTGAGCAGACCAAAGCGCCAGTGAAGAAAGATACTGACGTTCCCGAGTAAGAGTTTTGCCGTGGTGGTGGAATTGGTAGACACGCTATCTTGAGGGGGTAGTGCTCTAGGGTGTGCGGGTTCGAGTCCCGCCCACGGCACCAATTAAGCAGTGAGCTCGGGAAACCGAGTGTATTATAGCCAGTCAGTCTTGTATCGAGAGAGTGAAGTGGCTATAATCTCGCACGATTTCGGACGCGGGGTGGAGCAGCATGGTAGCTCGTCGGGCTCATAACCCGAAGGTCGTCGGTTCAAATCCGGCCCCCGCAACCAAATTTCACGCATTTCCTACGCTCAGGAAGGCGGTCGCTGCGAGGCGACAATCAGGGTAAAGCGCCAAGCCCCGATTTGACATCGGGGCTTTTTGTTATGTGCAATTTACTCTGAATCGATATCTATCTGGGCTTTATGCCCTTTTTTTGTTTTTCGGAGGGTGACTTTGGCTACGTTGGAACAACGTTTGACCGATCTGCTCGAGGCTCCGGTCGTTGCCTTGGGTTTTGAACTTTGGGGTATTGAATTTATCCGTGCGGGTAAACACTCCACCTTGCGTGTCTATATCGACGGCGAGCAGGGTGTGACTGTCGAGAACTGTGCTGAGGTCAGCCATCAGGTTGGCGCCATCATGGACGTCGAAGATCCCATCACCGAGGAGTATTACCTCGAGGTATCCTCCCCCGGCCTGGATCGTCCCCTGTTCAAGGTTGCCCATTTCGAAAAATACGTTGGCCAAGAGGCGGCGGTAACGCTTCGGATGGCAACAAACAACCGCCGCAAGTTCAAAGGCGTAATCAAAGCTGTGCAAGGCGACATGATCACCCTGACAGTAGATGGTAAGGACGACGTGTTGGCTTTCACCAATATCCAAAAAGCGAACATAGTGCCGAACTTTGGTTAACGAGGCTATCGGATATGAATAAAGAGATTTTGCTGGTCGTTGACGCAGTATCCAACGAGAAAGCGGTACCCCGCGAGAAGATCTTCCAGGCTCTGGAAACCGCGCTGGCGACTGCGACCAAGAAGAAATATGAAGGCGAGATTGAAGTTCGGGTCGAAATCGATCGCAAGACCGGTGACTACGACACTTATCGCCGCTGGGTCGTCATTGCGGATCAAGCCGCGATGGAGAACCCCTATGCTGAAATCACCCTGGAAGCGGCACAAATTGATCAGCCGGAAATCCAGATCGGTGAGTATGTTGAAGACCAGATCGACTCTGTGACCTTCGACCGTATCACTACCCAGACCGCCAAGCAGGTTATCGTGCAGAAAGTGCGCGAAGCCGAGCGTTCACAAGTAGTTGATCAGTTTAAAGATAAAGAAGGCACCATCATCAGTGGTGTGGTCAAGAAGAGCAACCGCGACAACGTCATCCTGGATCTGGGCAGCAATGCTGAAGCCGTGATCTTCCGTGATGACATGTTGCCGCGTGAAACCTTCCGCCCGGGCGACCGAGTTCGTGGCCTGCTCTACGCAGTACGCCCGGAAGCCCGTGGTTCCCAACTGTTTGTCAGCCGTTCCAGCCCGGACTTCCTGAAAGAGCTGTTCCGTATCGAAGTACCGGAGATCGGTGAAGAGATGATCGAAATCATGGGTGCTGCCCGTGATCCGGGTTCCCGCGCCAAGATCGCGGTGAAGACCAACGATCGTCGTATCGACCCGATCGGTGCCTGTATCGGTATGCGCGGTGCCCGTGTGCAAGCTGTCTCCGCCGAGCTGAGCGGTGAGCGCGCCGACATCGTGCTGTACGATGACAACCCGGCCCAGTACGTGATCAATGCCATGGCACCTGCCGATGTGGCCTCCATCATCGTTGATGAAGACAACCACACCATGGATATCGCCGTGGAAGCTGCCAACCTGGCTCAGGCCATCGGTCGCAATGGTCAGAACGTGCGTCTGGCCTCCCAGCTGACCGGTTGGGAGCTGAACGTGATGACCGTTGAGGACATGCGTGCCAAGCACCAGGCCGAAAACGACCGCATCATGAACCTGTTCACCAGTACTCTGGATATCGACGACGATTTCGCCGGTCTGCTGATGGAAGAGGGCTTCTCTACCCTGGAAGAGATCGCCTTTGTACCGGTCAACGAGCTGCTGGCTATCGACGGTCTGGATGAAGACATGGTCGAAGAGCTGCGCAAGCGCGCCAAAGATGCCCTGACTACCAAGGCACTGGCCAAAGAAGAGTCTTTCGATGGTGTTGAGCCGTCCGAAGAGCTGCTCAATCTGAACGGTCTGAGCCGCGAACTGGCTTACGCTCTGGCGGGCCGTGGCGTGGGCACCCTGGAAGATTTGGCTGAGCAAGGTATCGATGACCTTGCTGATATTGAAGGGCTGACTGCCGAGAAGGCAGGTGAGCTCATTATGGCTGCTCGCAATATCTGTTGGTTCGGAGAAGAGCAGTCCGAGTAAGATCAAACGGAGGAAAATGAATGGCAGAAGTATCAGTCAAACAACTTGCCACTGACATCGACACACCGGTTGATCGTCTTCTCCAGCAGTTTGTCGATGCCGGTATCAGCAAGAGCAAGGCCGACGACATGGTCAGCGAGTCTGAGAAACAGGCTTTGCTGGCACACCTGAAGAAACAGCATGGAGGTGACGAGGTCGCCGCTCCTGCCCGCATGACCTTGCAGCGCAAGACCAAGAGCACCATCAGTGTTCAGGGGACTGGCGGCAAGAACAAGGAAGTGCAGGTAGAAGTGCGCAAGTCTCGCACCTATGTAAGACGCTCGGCGCTGGAAGATGAACAGCGTCAGGCGGAAGCCGAGGAAACAGCGCGTTTGGAAGCAGAAGAAAAAGCTCGTCGCGAGGCCGAAGAGAAGGCTCGCCTCGAAGCTGAAGAGAAGGCTCGCCGTGAGGCTGAGCAAGCTCGTCGTGAAGCTGAGGAAAAGGCGCGGATCGAGGCACAATCAAAGGCTCGACAGGCTTCACAGCCCGCCAAAGCAGCCAGTAGCACAGCTCAGCAAGAGGCAGAAAAGATGGCCAAGCGCGAAGCAGAAGAACTGAAGCGCCAACAGGAACAAACAGCTTTGAAAAAAGCTGAAGAACTCGCCGCGAAGAAAGCCGAAGAGGCTCGTCTCATGGCGGAACAGAACGCAGCCCGCTGGGCTGAAGAAGAGGCCGCTCGCGCCAAAGAGAGCAGCGACTACCATCTGACCACCAACAAGCATGCGCAAGCCGCAGAAGACGAGTTGGATCGGAAAGAAGAGACCAGCCGCCGCACTGCCGCAGCTGCCAAGGCACCGAAGAAAGCCGGTCGTCGTGAAGATGATCGCGACTCTCGCAACCCGCGTGCCCGTAAAGGCAAGCGCGGCAAGGTTGCCATGCCGAACGCCATGAAGCACGGCTTCAACAAGCCGGCTGCCGTGGTGAACCGCGACGTCGTCATCGGCGAGACCATCACTGTGGCCGAGCTGGCCAACAAGATGGCCGTCAAGGGCGTTGAAGTCATCAAGGTGATGATGAAGATGGGTGCCATGGCCACCATCAACCAAGTGATCGACCAGGAGACCGCTCAGCTGGTCGCCGAGGAGATGGGTCACAAGGTTGTGCTGCGTCGTGAGAACGAGCTGGAAGAGGCGGTACTGTCCGATCGTGACGAGACCTCCGAAGCCAAGCCGCGCGCACCGGTCGTTACCATCATGGGTCACGTTGACCACGGTAAGACCTCGCTGCTCGACTACATTCGTAAAGCCAAGGTTGCTGCTGGCGAAGCCGGTGGGATTACCCAGCATATCGGTGCTTACCACGTCCAGACTGACAGTGGCATGATCACCTTCCTGGATACTCCGGGTCACGCGGCGTTTACCTCCATGCGTGCTCGTGGTGCCAAGGCGACCGATATCGTTGTTCTGGTTGTTGCAGCTGACGACGGCGTGATGCCGCAAACCATCGAAGCTATCCAGCACGCCAAGGCTGCCGGTGTGCCGCTGGTTGTTGCGGTCAACAAGATCGACAAGCCGGAAGCGGATCCGGATCGCGTCAAGACCGAACTGGCCCGTTACAACGTCATGTCCGAAGATTGGGGTGGAGACTGCCAGTTCGTGCACGTGTCCGCCAAGTCTGGCGAAGGCATCGACGACCTGCTGGAAGCCATCCTGATCCAGGCTGAAGTACTGGAGCTGAAAGCGGTGGTTGACGGCATGGCCAACGGCGTCGTGATCGAATCCTTCCTGGATAAAGGTCGTGGTCCGGTTGCTACCGTACTGGTACAAGAAGGTACTCTGCGTCAGGGCGACATCGTTCTGTGTGGTCTCGAGTACGGCCGTGTTCGCGCCATGCGTGACGAACTGGGTCGCGAGATCAAGGAAGCGGGTCCGTCCCTGCCGGTGGAAATTCTGGGTCTGTCCGGCGTTCCCTCTGCCGGTGACGAAGCCACCGTTGTCCGTGACGAGAAGAAAGCCCGTGAAGTGGCGCTCTATCGTCAGGGCAAGTTCCGCGAAGTCAAGCTGGCTCGCCAGCAGAAGGCCAAGCTGGAAAACATGTTCGCCAACATGACCGAGGGCGAAGTGTCCGAAGTGAACGTGGTGATCAAGGCCGACGTACAAGGTTCTGTGGAAGCGATCTGCGATGCGCTGGTTAAACTCTCCACCGACGAAGTGAAGGTGAAGATCGTGGGTTCCGGCGTAGGTGGTATCACCGAAACCGACGCGACCCTGGCTGCTGCTTCCAGCGCCATCCTGGTTGGTTTCAACGTCCGTGCCGACGCATCTGCGCGCAAGGTCATCGAATCCGAGAGCCTGGATCTGCGTTACTACTCCGTCATCTATGACCTGATCGACGAAGTGAAGCAGGCCATGAGCGGCAAGCTGGCCCCTGAGTATCGTCAGGAAATCATCGGTCTGGCTGAAGTGCGTAGCGTCTTCAAGTCTCCGAAGTTCGGCGCCGTTGCCGGCTGTATGGTTACCGAAGGTGTGGTCAAGCGTTCCAACCGTATCCGCGTTCTGCGTGACAACGTGGTTATCTATGAAGGCGAGCTGGAATCCCTGCGCCGCTTCAAGGATGACGTCAACGAAGTTCGCAACGGCTACGAGTGTGGTATCGCGGTCAAGAACTACAACGACGTGCGCGAAGGCGACCAGATCGAAGTTTACGAGACTGTTGAAATCCAACGGACTCTGTAAGCCGAGAGTTAGACAAAATAGGGGGCCGCGGCCCCCTTTTATCGCAGGATAGAATATGGCCAGAGAATTCAGCCGGACCCGTCGGGTCGGACAGCAGATCCAGCGTGAAATTGCGCTGATCCTGCAGCGCGAGGTGAAAGACCCGCGCATCGGCATGGTGACCGTTTCCGATGTGGAAGTGTCCCGTGACCTCAACTATGCCAAGATTTACGTCACCTTCTTGCAGCTGGAAAATGATGCCGAGCGCATCAAGGAAGGCTTGCAGGGTCTGACCGAAGCAGCCGGATATATCCGTAGTCTGCTGGGCAGTGCCATGCGTCTGCGCGTGGTGCCCGAGCTGCGTTTCTACTACGACCAGACTCTGGTCGAGGGGATGCGTCTCTCCAACCTGGTGACCAACACTGTGCGTGAAGACAAGCGTCGCATGGCCGAATCCGGCCGTGACGAAGAAGCTGAATCCGCACCGGATGACACGACTGAGGATAAAGCCTGAGATGACCCGAAGACGTCGTTTCAAGGGCCGTGATGTGCACGGCATTCTGCTGTTGGACAAGCCGACCGGCCTGACCTCCAACGATGTGTTGCAGAAGGTCAAGCGCATCTACAATGCCGCCAAGGCCGGTCACACCGGCGCACTGGATCCGCTGGCGACCGGCATGCTGCCGATCTGCCTCGGCGAGGCCACCAAGTTCTCCCAGTATCTGCTGGAAGCGGACAAACGCTATGAGGTGACCGCCAAACTGGGCGAGCGCACCAACACCAGCGACTCCGACGGTGAGGTGGTCTCCACCCGTCCGGTGAACGTGGCTGTCGGTACCCTGATCGAGGCGCTGGACCAGTTCCGTGGCCCCATCATGCAGGTGCCCTCCATGTACTCCGCGCTCAAGCACAACGGCCGTCCGCTCTACGAATATGCCCGCGAAGGCATCGAGATCGAGCGAGAAGCCCGTCCCATCACCGTATTCGAGCTCAAACTGCTGAGCTTTGAAGGTGATGAAGTGCGCCTTGAAGTGCACTGCAGCAAAGGCACCTACATCCGCTCTCTTGTGGATGATCTGGGTGAAGTGCTGGGCTGTGGTGCCCACGTGACTCAGTTGCGCCGTACCCAGGTGGCCAGCTATCCGTACGAGCGGATGCTGACTCTGGAGCAACTCGAGTGCATCTTCGAGCAGGCCAAGGCCGAGAGCATCCCGCCGCGCGAGCAGCTGGATCCTTTGTTGCTGCCGATGGACACCGCCGTGGCAAGCTTGCCCGAGGTGAACATGCTGGCGGTTGTGGCTGCCTATGTGAATCAGGGCCAGGCCGTGCAGGTAGCGGGTGCGCCGCAAAGCGGTCAGGTTCGCATGACTGTCGGTCCGGAGCGCGAGTTCATCGGGGTTGGCGAGATTGATGATGATGGCCGCGTCGCTCCCAAGCGACTGGTGCGTTATCACGACGAGGAGTGATCCTCAGGCGGTATCAGCGCGTCTTTCCCGTTTCGCCTCTTTATCGTTGCGAAAAGGGGCGGGGACGATTATGATACCGCCCTCATTTCACGGCTGAATTAGAGATTGGCTGTGAACCTTTAAACACTCTACTGGAGTATTACCATGTCTCTAAATGCTGAGATCAAAGCTCAAATCGTTGCTGACAACGCTCGTTGCGCCAACGACACCGGTTCCCCCGAAGTGCAAGTTGCCCTGCTGACTGCCCAGATCAACCATCTGCAAGGTCACTTCAAAGAGCACTCCAAGGACCACCACGGTCGTCGCGGTCTGCTGCGCATGGTTTCCCAGCGTCGTAAGCTGCTGGACTACCTGAAGCGTAAAGATTCCGAGCGTTATGCTGCTCTGATCGCCAAGCTGGGTCTGCGTCGTTAATCGACCATCAGATTTCGCGAAAAAGGGGAACCGTCAGGTTCCCCTTTTTTATGGCTCTGTCCCAATTACGTGTTGAAAGGCTAATCTTGAAGTAGGCCATCACCTTGAGGTCTACCATCATGGATACCCCAGCCTTT
>NZ_JBFODN010000074.1:0-87993 GCF_040908345.1 Aeromonas sp. R3-1 | reverse complement strand
CCCGTACCTGGTATCTGAGCAAGGGGGTTGACGGTCACTGGCGCGGTACTGCTTCCGATGTGGTGGGGGAGGCGGTGGGTAAAGCCCAAGGGTTTGCTCTCAACTGGCGTTATCAGCTCGATTTGGCGCTACCGGATGGCGAGGTGGTGCGGGTGAGCTTCGATGACTGGATGTACCTGCTGGACGAAGAGCGTCTGATCAATCGTGCCGAGATCAGCAAGTTCGGTATCCATCTTGGCGAGGTGATCCTCTATATCGAACGTCAGCCCTGACCGTTAACGCATGATAACGGCCAATAAAAAGCGCGCCGATGGCACGCTTTTGTTTACCGAAAAACCAGAGTCATCAGATGATGCGGTTCTCTTCCAGCATCTTGCGACGGGCCTCTTCCTTGGCCATCTTCTTCTTGCGGTTGTCACAGGGTTCCGGGCAATCGCACTCTTTCTCGATGCCGACACTACCCAGACCGCCACAGGAGCCGGAGATGGTCTTCTTCTGGAAGATGTAACCGATAGCCATGGCGGCTATCACCAGCATGAATACCCCGAAGGTGATCAGAAAAATCTGCATCTCTACCTCTTACTTCTTGACCAGATAGGGCTTGAAGGCATCGGAGTAAGCCTCTTCAAAGCCGTTGTCCGTCTTGGTGATCACGAAGATCGCCAGGCCGCGCTCGTTGGCATAGGCCAGGCTTTTCTCGGTCCCCATCACCATAAACACGGTGGCCAACCCGTCTGCGGTCATGCAGGAGGGGTGGATCACGGTGACCGACACCAGACGGTGCTGGATCGGCTTGCCGCTGCGCGGATCTATGGTGTGGGAGAAGCGCTGACCATCCAGTTCATAGTAGTTGCGGTAATCGCCGGAGGTGGCCACCCCGTTGTCACCGGGCACGATCACCTCTTGCACCGTGCCGGTGCCTGCGGTGGGCTTCTCGATGGCGACGCGCCAGGGGTGACCCTTGCCGTTGACGCCATTGATCCGCAGCTCGCCGCCAATCTCCACCAGATAGTTGCGCGCACCCAGTGACTCCAGATACTCGGCTACCTTGTCCACACCAAAACCCTTGGCGATGGCGGAGAGATCGACGTAGAGATCCGGAATGTCTTTTTGCAGGGTGTCGGCATCCACCGAGGTGATGACGTGCAGGTTGCCCAGACCGGTCTTCTGGCGAGTCTGGGTGATCAGCTCGTCGGAAGGAACCTTGGTCGGCTTCTTGTCCGGGCCAAAGCCCCACAGATTGACCAAGGGGCCAACGGTGACGTCCAGCGCCCCCTGGCTCTCACGGCCAATGTGAATGGCCTCTGTGACGACCCGTGCGGTATCGCGGGAGACCACTACCGGTTTGTTGTCACGGCTCTGGTTGAAGCGCGACAGTTCGGAATCGGGGCGATAGGTCGACATCTGATCGTTGACCCGCTCCAGCAACACATCCACCTCAGCTTGAAGCTTGGCCGGATCGGTGATGGAGCTGTCCGCTACCTTAATGGAGTAGTAAGTGCCCATGGTGCTACCGGTGATGTGGATCTCCGGCTTGGATTGGACCATCTCCTGACCGCACCCAGTCAAGAAAAAGGCTAGCCCGAAGGCTAGCCAGGTCTTTACAACACTGTGCATGGATTAACCACCAAAGTCATCCAACAGGATGTTTTCGTCTTCAACGCCCAAGTCTTTGAGCATGTTGATAACGGCAGCGTTCATCACCGGAGGTCCACACATGTAGAACTCGCAATCTTCCGGTGCTTCGTGGTTCTTGAGATAGTTCTCGTAGAGCACGTTGTGGATGAAGCCGGTGTAGCCGTCCCAGTTGTCTTCCGGTTGCGGATCAGACAGCGCGACGTTCCAGGTGAAGTTCTCGTTCTCGGCGGCGAGCATGTCAAAGTCTTCGACATAGAACATTTCGCGCTTGGAACGGGCACCGTACCAGAAGCTCATCTTGCGCTTGGACTTCAGGCGACGCAGCTGGTCGAAGATATGGGAACGCATCGGCGCCATACCTGCACCACCACCGATGAATACCATTTCGGCATCGGTGTCCTTGGCGAAGAACTCACCGAACGGACCGGAGATAGTCACCTTGTCGCCAGCCTTCAGGCTGAAGATGTAGGAGGACATCTGTCCCGGAGGGGCAGTCCAGTTGCTGGGCGGTGGGGTCGCGATACGCACGTTCAGCATGATGATGCCGAACTCTTCCGGATAGTTGGCCATGGAGTAGGCACGGATGATCGGCTCATCGACCTTGGACTCCAGCTCAAAAATCTTGAAGCGATCCCAGTCCCCGCGATACTCCTCGGGAATATCGAAGTTCTTGTAGTGCACGTGGTGAGCCGGGGCTTCAATCTGGATATAACCACCGGCGCGGAACGGCACGCTCTCGCCATCGGGGATCTGCAGCTTGAGCTCCTTGATGAAGGTGGCCTTGTTATCGTTGGAGATAACAGTACATTCCCACTTCTTCACCCCGAAGATCTCTTCCGGCAGTTCGATATCCATGTCGGAACGAACGGTAACCTGACAGGCCAGACGCTCGCCATGACGGGCTTCGCCCTTGCTGATGTGATCCAGTTCGGTCGGCAGAATGTCGCCGCCACCGGATTTCACCCGTACCTTGCACTGGCCGCAGGAGCCACCGCCGCCACAGGCGGAGGAGACGAAGATACCGCTGCCAGCCAGCACGCCGAGCAGCTTGCCACCGGCCGGGCTGGTCACAGCCTTGGCCGGGTCACCATTGATGCTGATTGTCACGTCGCCCGCGGTCACCAGCTTGGACTTGGCGAACAGAATGACTGCCACCAGTGCCAGCAGGATCACGGTAAACATGACCACACCCAAAATAATTTCCATCTATCGTTCCTTTCTGATTGCAGGAAAGCCGATTACAGGGAGATACCAGAGAAGGACATGAAGCCCAGCGCCATCAGGCCGGCGGTGATGAAGGTGATGCCCAGACCGCGCAGGCCTTCCGGAACATCGGAGTACTTCATCTTCTCGCGGATACCTGCCAGCGCAACGATCGCCAGCATCCAGCCTGCCCCTGAACCCACACCGTAGACCACAGACTCCATGAAGTTGTAGTCACGCTGCACCATGAAGGAGACGCCACCGAAGATGGCGCAGTTCACGGTGATGAGCGGCAGGAAGATACCCAGCGCGTTGTAGAGTGCCGGGAAGTACTTGTCCAGCGCCATCTCCAGGATCTGTACCAGTGCTGCAATCACACCGATGAAGGTGATGAAGCTCAGGAAGCTCAGATCCAGACCGGATACCAGAGCGCCATCTTTAAGCACGTAGTTGTAGATCAGGTTGTTGGCAGGAACCGCGATGGTCTGCACCACAATAACGGCAATACCCAGACCCATGGAGGTCTTTACCTTCTTGGACACCGCCAGGAAGGTACACATCCCCAGGAAGAAGGAGAGTGCCAGGTTTTCGATGAAGATCGATTTAATCAACAGACTCAGATAGTGTTCCATACCTTAATCCTTCGCCTCCACCTGCTTGGGATCCTTGGTGCGCACGCCCCAAATGATCAGACCAATGATGAAGAATGCACTCGGCGGCAGCAGCAGCAGGCCGTTGGGCACATACCAGCCACCGTTGTTCACCAGCGGCAGCAGCTCGATGCCGAACCAGGTGCCGGAGCCCAGCAGTTCACGCACGGTCGCGACACTCAGCAGAATGGCACCATAGCCCAGACCGTTGCCGATACCATCCAGGAAGGAGGGCAGCGGGGCACTCTTCATGGCATACGCTTCGGCGCGGCCCATTACGATACAGTTGGTGATGATCAGACCCACGAAGACCGACAGTTGCTTGGAGATGTCATAGGCGTACGCCTTGAGCACCTGGTCAACCACGATAACCAGTGAGGCGATGATCGCCATCTGCACGATGATCCGGACGCTGTTCGGGATCTGGTTGCGGATCAGGGAGATGAACAGGTTTGAGAAGGCGGTGACCGCCATGACCGCGAGGGTCATTACAAACGCAGTTTTCATCTGGCTGGTAACCGCCAGTGCAGAACAGACACCCAGCACCTGCAAGGCGATGGGGTTGTTGCCCAGCACAGGCGTCAACAGCAACTTCTTCATTTCGCTCTTGTCAGCCATTGTTGATTTCTCCTGCACGAACCTTGGCCAGGAAAGGACCGAAGCCCTTGGGACCCATCCAGAAGTCGAAGGTATGCTGTACGCCGTTACCGGTCAGAGTGGCACCGGAGAGACCATCGATCTCGTGCTCGGAGCCCGCCGGAGCATGGCCCTTGATGACGCGCAGCGCCGGCATGCCATTCTGGTCGAACAGTTTCTTGTCCTTGAACAGCGCCTGCCAGGCCGGGTTTTCGATCTCGCCACCCAGACCCGGGGTTTCACCGTGGTCATAGTAGGTGATGCCCTTGATGGTCTGGCCATCAGCGGCAACGGCGACGAAGGCATACATGGTCGACCACAGACCCTGACCGTAGATGGGCAGGATGATGCTGTCGATCTTGCCTTCGGCATCCTTGGCGAAGAATACCGGGATCTGCTTGGAGATCTGACGCAGGCTGGCCTTGTCGTCAGCTGCGGCAAGACGGATGCTGCGGGCCGGATCTTTGGCTGCCAGCTTGGTGTCGAAGTTGTCGGCATCGCCGTCAACAAAGTCACCGGTTGCCAGATCCACCAGACGCGCTTCGATCTTCTCGCCATACAGTTTGGCCAGGTCGCGCTTGGCCACTTCGCTCACATCCACACCGGCTACGGCGAGAATGTTGCTCTGCTTGTCCAGCGCCTTGTTTTCCTGCTGGGTAGAACGCAGGCCCACGGCGGCAACGGATACCACGATGGAACAGGCCAGACAGAGGCCGGTGACCACGCTGACGGTGCCGAGGGTTGAATCTTTATTAAACGCCACGAGCAATCCTCCGCTTGATGTTTGCCTGAGCGACGAAGTGGTCAAACAGGGGAGCAAACAGGTTCGCAAACAGAATGGCCAGCATCATGCCTTCCGGGAACGCAGGGTTGACCACGCGAACCAGCACGACCATTACGCCGATCAGGGCGCCATACCACCACTTGCCTTTGTTGGTAAAGGCTGCGGAGACAGGGTCGGTTGCCATGAAGGCCATACCGAAGGCGAAGCCACCCAGTACCAGATGCCAGTGCCACGGCATGTTGAACATGGGGTTGGTATCGGAACCGATGACGTTGAACAGCAGGGAGGTGGCGATCATACCGATCATCACGCCGGCGATGATGCGCCAGGAGGCGATGCGCATGTAGACGATCATGGCGGCACCCAGCAGGATCATCAGGGTAGAGACTTCACCGATGGAACCCGGCAGGTTACCCAGGAAAGCGTCCATCCAGCTGATAGCCTGGCCGGTTGCACCGTTGATCAGCGCCATTTGGCCGCCTTGGGCCCACTGGCTCAGGGCAGTCGCGCCGGAGAAACCGTCAACGGCAACCCACACGGCGTCACCGGAGATCTGGCCCGGGTAGGCGAAGAACAGGAACGCACGACCAGCGAGCGCCGGGTTCAGGAAGTTCTTGCCGGTACCACCGAACACCTCTTTGGCCATCACCACACCGAAGGTGATACCCAGCGCAGCTTGCCACAGGGGCAGCTCGGGCGGCACGATCAGGGCAAACAGGATGGAGGTCACGAAGAAGCCTTCGTTGATCTCGTGTTTGCGCACCATGGCGAACAGCACTTCCCAGAAACCACCGACAAAGAAGACGGTGATATAGATTGGGAAGAAGTGGGTGGCGCCAATCAGCATCTTGCTGCCGATACCGGCAACAGCCGGATCGAGGGAGGCGCCCAGCATGGTAGCCAGGGCATATTGCCAGCTGCTGGCACCAGCAGCCGAGCCCATGTGGGCAATGGCGGCAATCGCCTGGTTACCAACGTTGTACATGCCCCAGAACATGGCCGGGAACACGGCCAGCCACACCATGATCATCATGCGCTTCAGATCGAGCGCATCACGAACGTGGGAGGCGTTGCGGGTAACGCTACCCGGGGTGTAGAACAGGGTGTACGCCGCTTCGAACAGGGCATAGTACTTGGCGTACTTTCCACCCGGTTCGAAGTGGTGTTCCATATTTTCAAGAAGTTGCTTGAAACTCATCGCTTAACCTTCCAGTTCAATCTTGGTCAGGCACTCACGCAAGATCGGGCCGTACTCTGTCTTGCCAGGGCAGACAAAGGTACAGAGCGCCAAATCTTCCTCATCCAGCTCCAGGCAGCCCAGTGCTTGTGCACCGTCGGTATCGCCGGAGACCATGTCCCGCAGCAGCAGGGTCGGCAGGATGTCGAGTGGCATCACCCGCTCATAGTTGCCGATAGGCACCATGGAACGGTCACTACCGTTGGTAGTGGTGGTGAAGTTGATCAGCTTGCCCTTCATCAGATGAGAGAGGGTGGTACGGGTGATAGAGAACTTGTTGGCGCTGGGGTTGATCCAGCCCAGGAACTCTTTCTCGCGACCTTCACCCAGCACGCAAACCTGATTGTGGTAGCGGCCCAGGTAGTCGTGAACACCTTCGGCTTTGGCACCACTCAGGATAGAACCGGAGATGATACGGTTTTCGTCGGCACGCAGCTCATTATTGGTGAGCTGGCTGATGCAGGCGCCCAGACGGGTACGCAGCAGACGCGGCTTGAGCACGTTCGGGCCAGCCAGCGCGATCACCTTGTCAGTGCAGATCTGACCGGTGGTGAACAGCTTGCCGAATGCAATCACATCCTGATAGTTGATGTGCCACTGCACCTTGGTGCTGCTGACCGGATCCAGGAAGTGGATATGGGTACCCGGCAGACCGGCAGGATGCGGACCAACGAAGATCTCTTCCTTGACCTGAGCCAGCGGAGAGTGGGGCAGACTGCCTTCGCCTTTACAGACGTAGACGGCGCCGTCGGTCAGGCGGGTCAATACAGCCAGACCATCGAGGAAGGCCTGCGGCTGTTCCTTGATAATCAGCTCGGCATCGGCAGCCAGCGGGTTGGTGTCCATTGCAGTCACAAAGATAGCGCGCGGGGCAGACGCTACCGCGGGGACTTTGCTGAACGGACGGGTACGCAACGCAGTCCACTGACCTGATGCGATCAGGATCTCTTGCACCTTGCTGCGCTCGAGCTTGGCCAGCTCGGCAGAGGCAAAATGCTCAAACGTCACCTGTTCATCGGAACCGTCCAGGTCGATGACCACAGACTGGAGAACACGTTTGGCACCACGGTTGATCTCTGAAACCACACCGGTGGCAGGAGCTGTGAATTTAACGCCCGGATTCTTCTTGTCTTCAAAAAGATCCTGACCTTTGATGACGCGATCACCTACTTTGACGAACATAGTAGGTCGCATCCCCACAAACTCCTCGCCCAGTGTCGCAACACGGGTGATGGCGGGGCCATCGTAGATTACTTGCTCTGGCGCACCCAGCACGGGGATGTCCAGTCCTCTTTTGATTGTAATCATACTTACTTGCACTACCGTTACGGGAGAGGTTGGTTAGCGCCGAGAAATACATCACGACGGGTGGTTGAATGAGTCGATGTTGTGGTTGTGCCAGGTGGGCAGGCTCAACAATTATTCAACATGCAGGCTCACTCAAAAGCGCTTGAGTTTACCACTTAAGGTGCATTTTCTGCCATGCCAAATGGGCAAAATCCCCGTGCCATCACAAAATTAACCTGCAATGAATAAGCCCCCGACACCTTGTAAGTAGTGGTTTTAAAGGTTTTTTTATTTCGATACCTCGATGGGGGTATTTGCCGTTGTCTCCACTATCAGCAAAAAGCCTTGATGCCGAAATATACCCACTTGGATGTAGCCTTTTCGGGGCCAATGGGGGAAATATGTTTAATTTTTGTTGGCAGGTTATAGAGGGGAATCCTGTGGTACAACCGGTTTCAGGAGAGTGACGGTTTGCCAACGCAGCTCGGGGTGCGCGGGGCATGGCCTTTTTCCTGCCACTCGGTCTCTGTGTAGGTATGCAGCGCCAGTGCATGAACGGCACCAGCCAGCTCTTCGGCCAGCACCGCATTGACCTGACGATGACGGGCCAGCAGCCGCTGCCCTGCAAATTGCTCGCTGACGATCACCACCTTGAAGTGGCTCTCAGATCCCGGTTCCACACGGTGCATGTGGCTCTCGTTGATCACCTCCAGCACGGAGGGAGAGAGGGCTGCGGTCAGCTTGGCTTCAATCAGTTGTTGGATGGTCATCGGATCGGCTTCCAGAGTGAATGTCGCGCCATTCTATCGGCAGTCGCGGGATGGAATAAGCCCCCGTAAGAGGGAAATCACCCGTCAGTTGCCCCCTTGATGCGCATCGAACTGGTGAAATTCCTGCTCCTCGCTAGAATAGCGCCACTTTGCGTCGCCCCTGGCGCCTGTATACACGAATCAAGCCGAGGTTGGACTCTTCCTATGCAAACCCTTCTCGACACTCCCCGTTGCCAGCTCACGCTCTACCGCTATCCGCGCCAGAGTCAGGAGACCCTGCAAGCCTGGGATGCGGCTGACGAATACCTGATCAACACCCTGGCGGAGTCTCCCCTCGAGCAGGCGGGCCCCGTCATCATCATGAATGATGGCTTTGGCGCGCTGGCTGCCTATCTGCATCCGTACTCCCCCTGCTGCGTCACCGACTCCTACATCAGTGAGCGGGCGACCCTGGCCAATCTGGCCGAAAACGGACTGGATGCAGGCGGGATCCGCTTGCAGGATGCGCTGGCGCCGCTGCCCGATGCCCCTGCGCTGGTGGTGATCAAGGTCTCCAAATATCAGGCTCTATTGGAGCAGCAACTGCTGGCATTGCGTGCGGTGGTGACACCGGCAACCCGCGTTATCGCTGCCGGCAAGGCGAAGGATATTCATACCTCAACCCTCAAGTTATTCGAGAAGTATCTGGGGCCTACCCGTACCTCGCTGGCCTGGAAAAAGGCGCGTCTCATTCACTGCGAGCCGCAGGCAGAACGTCCCGCGCTGGCCAACCCCTTCCCGACTGTTTGGCCGCTGGAGGGGAGTGGCATGCTCATCCACAACCATGCCAACGTCTTCTCGCGCACCAGTCTCGATATCGGTGCCCGCTTTATGCTGGACAACCTGCCCATCCACAGTGCCCGCAAGGTGATCGATCTGGGTTGTGGCAACGGGGTGCTGGGTCTGTCGCTGCTCGCCAAAGACAGCGAGGTGGAGGTGACCTTTATCGATGAATCCTATATGGCGGTCGCCTCGGCACAGCTCAACGTCGAGCACAATCTGCCCGATGCACTGCCGCGCGCCCACTTTATGGTCAATAACTGTCTCGACGGGGTGGCGGTCGGCTCGGCGGATCGGATCCTCTGCAACCCTCCTTTCCATCAGCTGCAGGCGATCACCGATCATATCGCCTGGCAGATGTTCAGCGATGCGCACCGGGTGTTGCCTCAAGGGGGTGAACTCTGGATAGTAGGCAACCGTCATCTGGACTATCACAACAAACTCAAGCGCTTGTTTGCCAACGCACAAGTCGTTGCGTCGAACAGCAAATTCGTTATTTTGAAAGCCATCAAACGCTAAAGCCAAAGGAAACCATGATGAAAAAGTCACTCTTGCTGCTGGCCGCCCTGATGCTGGGCGGGTGTGCCACTCATTGGCCGGAGACAGCGCTGCTCAATCCGCAGGTGATCCCCGCCAACCAGCAATACTACTCTGGCAATCGCATCACCATGGAAGGGGTAGACAAGCGTGAGGCTGCCTACGTCTTCTCCATCAAACATAAAGAGAAAGCCCCCGTGCTGGTCAACAGCGAGCGTCCGCTCAACCTGCTGATGGCCGAGCGGCTGGCCGAAGGGCTGCGCAGCCAGGGTCTGGAAGTGGGTAACAGTGGCACCACCAACCTGACGCTGGTGATCTCCAACGCCGCAGTCAATGTGGAAGAGAAGACCTTTACCTATGTCACCAAATCCCGCGTCAGCCTGCAGGTGATCGCCGATTTCCAGGGCAACCGTCTGACCAAGCAGTTCAACATGTCCTCCAGCAAGGAGAGCCCGAGCGAGCCAAGCATGGCCGACCTAGAGTCTACACTGAACCTGCAACTGGGTAGCGTGCTGCAGCAGATCATGGCGGATGATGCGCTGCGCGGTTACCTGAAAGGTCAACCGAACGGTGCAGGGGTCTGATGATGAAAAAACTCTGGTTGCTGGCCATGCTGATCGCCCCGCTGGCGTTCGCAGGCCCGAAAGTCAGAATGGAGACCAACCACGGCAATATCGTGGTGGAGTTGGCGTCCAAGCAGGCGCCCCAGACGGTGAAGAACTTCCTGCGTTACGTGGCTGATGGCAGCTATGACGGCAGTATCTTCCACCGGGTGATCCAGGATTTCGTGGTGCAGGGTGGGGGCTACAACCAGCAGTTCCAGCAACTGCCGACTTATGAACCTGTGGTCAACGAGTCGCGCGGCGGTCTGGCCAACAAGCGTGGCTCCATCGCCATGGCTCGCACCCAGGCGGTCGACAGCGCTACTCGCCAGTTCTACTTCAATCTGGTCGACAACAATAACCTCAACGCCGGTGGCTCTGCGGGTTATACCGTGTTCGGTCAGGTGGTGCAGGGGATGGAGGTGCTGGACAAGCTGGCTCAGGTACAGACCGGTTACAGCCCCATTCTGCGTGCCAACGATGTGCCGACCAGTCCCATCATTCTGAAGAAGGTGGTCTTGCTGGCAGAAACTCCGGCAGACAAGAAAGTCGACAAGAAAGCGGGCAAGTAATCCTCACCGGACGCGGTTCGTCACCTCGCCTCGTCAGGTCACGATACAAGGCTCATCCCGTTCGGGATGGGCCTTTTCTCTATCCGGGCTTCTTTTGCCTATCTCTTTGCTTGCCTTGGCTATCTGCCATCAACCTGCCAAAATGACGCACTTTTCCAAAGTCGTCAGGTAGTTGAACATGATCCGCAAACCAAGCTGGAGAGAGTCCCTCGCCGTCTATCTCGAATTTCGGGTGTTTATTCTCTTTGCCATGGGTTTTTCATCGGGTCTGCCGTTGCTACTGGTGTTCGGTACCCTCTCATTCTGGTTGCGCGAGGCCGATGTCAGCCTGACCGATATCGGCTATATGAGCTGGGTGGCGCTCGCCTATGGCTTTAAATGGCTGTGGTCGCCGCTGGTGGATCGCATGCCGCTGCCGTTGCTCTCCACGCTGCTGGGGCGTCGCCGCAGCTGGATGTTCTTCTCCCAGCTGTTGATTGCCGCCGCGCTGGTCGGCATGGCGTTCTGCGATCCCAAGACCGAGCTGGCCCAGCTGGCGATGTTTGCCCTGCTGGTGGCCTTTGCCTCGGCCACGCAGGATATCGTTATCGACGCCTATCGCATCGAATCTGCTCCCGAGCGGCTACAGGCGGCGATGGCGGCCTCCTACATGACAGGCTACCGACTGGCGATGATCATGGCGGGCGCCGGTGCGCTGGCGCTGGCAGCCTGGTTTGGCAGCAACAGCGGCTATGACTATCGTGGCTGGCAGATTACCTATCTGGTGATGGCGGGTCTGATGTCACTCGGGATCATCACTACGCTGTTTTGCCACGAGCCGGAAATCGATCTGGCCGAGCAGGGCAAACAACAGGCCGAACGCAAGGCGCAGCTCCTGGAAAAAGGGTGGCCTGCGCTGCTGGCGAGTGCCGGGGCCTGGGGCTATGAGGCGGTCTGGTGTCCGTTTGCCGACTTCTTTCGTCGCTATGGCAGCTCGGCGCTGCTGATCCTGGCTCTTATCGCCTGCTATCGGGTTGCCGATGTGGTGATGGGGGTGATGTCCAACAGCTTCTATGTGGATATGCAGTTCAGCAAAACTGAGGTTGCCACCATTACCAAGGTGTTTGGCGTCATCATGACGTTAGTGGGTGCGGCGCTGGGGGGCGTGCTGGTGATGCGCTTCGGCACGCTGCGCATCCTGTTCTTGGGGGCGCTGCTCACCGCCAGCACCAACCTGTTGTTTGCCCTGCTCAATCAGGTTGGTCACAACCTGGAACTGCTGACCCTGATTATCTCGCTGGATAACCTCAGTGCCGGTATCGCTACCGCAGCCTTCGTGACCTATCTCTCCAGCCTGACCAATGTCGCATTTTCGGCCACTCAGTACGCCCTGTTCAGCTCGGTAATGTTGCTGCTACCCAAGTTGCTGGCCGGTTTTTCCGGGCAGGTTGTGGAGCAGATTGGCTACAGTGCCTTCTTTGTCGGAACCAGTTTATTGGGCTTGCCCGTGTTGTTGTTGATTGTGCTTGTCGCCAGAAAAGGGAGTGAGTTGCTCTCAACGGCTGACAAATAGCAAGCGTTTGCGTAGAATCGGGGGTGATTAGATTCACACTTCCGGTTAAAGTTCCCGAGAAGTTGTTTCACCCCCAATTTTATTTGATTAGAATCCCTCTCGCTCCTTGTGGGCAGGCTACGGAAAACCTCAACTAACGCACAAGAGACCAATAAAATGGCCAAATTTACCAAGACTCTGATCGCTGCCGGTCTGCTGGCTGCTGCCGCTACCCCGGCCTTCGCTGCTGACTACAGCGGTGATATCCACAAGAACGATTTCAAATGGATGCAGTTCAACGTCATGCATACCATTGACCAGCGTCCTATGAGCGCGAAGGATGGCTACAACGATACCTATCTGGAAATGGAATTTGGTGGTCGTTCAGGTATGTTTGATCTGTATGGCTATGTCGATGTGTTCGATATTTTCCAAAGCAGCCACAGTGACAAACATAACGGCAGCAATATCTTCATGAAATTTGCTCCGCGCCTCTCCTTGGATGCCCTGACTGGTAAGGATCTCTCCTTTGGTCCTGTGCAAGAACTTTATATTGCCACATTGAACAACGTTGAAACCGGACACGGTAAAGATGGCAATATGATGGAGAACATGATCGGTCTGGGGGCTGATGTTCAGGTGCCTTGGTTCGGTAAAGTTGGCATGAACCTGTATGCTCGTCATGCAACTGAAAGTGGTTTCACCGCAGAAGAAGGCGACTGGAACGGTTATCAGTTCTCCATGAACTGGTTCAAGCCTTTCTATACCTTCTCCAACGGCAGCTTTGTTTCCTATCAGGGCTACCTGGATTATCTGTTTGATAAAGATACTCACGGCGACAACAACCAGAGTGCCAATGGTCTGGGTACCTTCCACGGTATCTACTGGCACTCCGACCGTTACGCTGTTGGTTACGGTCTGAAGTACTTCAACGAAATCTACGGTATCAACAATGGTGCCTTTGGTGGTCTGAGTACTACCGGTTTCGGCCACTACTTCTCTGTTACCTACAAGTTCTAATAAAACTTGGGGTACAAAAAAACCGGAGCATTTGCTCCGGTTTTTTTATGGCCGCGATGTAGATAGCGTGGCGCGAGTCATCAAGTGCGCCACGGCTGAGTGGATAAATCAGTCGCGGAAGTTCTGGAACTGCATCGGTTGACCCAGTTCGGCGCCACGGACCAGTGCCATGGTCTCTTGCAGATCGTCACGCTTCTTACCGGTAACACGTACTTCATCACCCTGGATGGCGACCTGTACCTTGATCTTGGAGTCCTTGATCAGCTTGACCAGCTTCTTGGCGATCTCTTTCTCGATCCCTTGTTTGAACTTGACGGTCAGGTGGAAACGCTTGCCGGAGTGAACGGAGTCACCCACTTCCATGGAGCTGTTTTCGATGTTGCGCTTGAGCAGGGCACCGCGCAGGATTTCGACCATCTGCTTGAGCTGGAAATCGGCATCGGCTTCCAGCTTTACCTCTTCCTTGTTCAACTCGAAGCTGGCTTCTACCCCACGAAAATCGAAACGGGTGGCCAGTTCACGATTGGCGTTGTCGACTGCGTTCAACACCTCGTTCATTTTGACTTCAGAGACAATATCGAATGACGGCATAGCCGGAGCTCCTCATGTTGCGTTATCGGGGGGCAAATCTACCAGAAAACGGGCAAATTTGCTGATTTTGATGGGGTTGCTCTGCTAGAATCCCCTGCGCACAGGACGGGTGGACCCGTTAGTGTCCACCAGCGACATCTTCACTTATCCCCGGTAACAGGTTGAGAGGATTGCAACCCTTACCCTGACAGAGTCACACCATGCCAAGCGGATTAAAAAATTCCCGACAGCCCGTTATTCCACCCGTTACTCCGAAGTGGTCACTGTTGGGTTGTGGCGCCCTCGGCGGCGTTTTTGCCTCCCTGCTGACCCAGAGTGGTCAATCCACCCGTGTCTTGTTGCGCGAACATCATAAGTCCACGCTCCATCCGGGGATCGATTTCACCTCGCTGGAGGGGCATGTCCAGCTGCTCAATATCGAGCGCGGATTTGTCAGCAAACCCGGCAAGATCCAGCGTCTGCTGGTGATGACCAAGGCCAGTCAGGTGATTGCCGCACTGACGCCGCTGGTGGGTAAGTTGGATGCCGGCGTGCCGATCGTGCTGCTGCACAACGGGATGGGCATTGCCGAGCAGGTGGTCGAGATGTTCCCGCACAATCCGGTGATTGCCGGTGTCACCAGTCATGGTGCCATGCAGTGCGGCCATTTTGTCTTCCGTCATACTGGCAAGGGGGAAACCTGGCTTGGCCCGATCAACGATGCCGCCAAGGCCCATGCCGCGCTCGCGGACGAGCTGGCGCTGGCACTGGGTCAGGCTGGTTGGGATGAACAGGTATTGACGCGCCAGTGGCAAAAGCTTGCCATCAACTGTGCCATCAATCCCCTGACGGCTCTCTACAAGCTGAAAAATGGCGAGCTGGCTGGCCCCCGTTTTGCCGATGCCCTGCAGCAGATCTGCGTGGAAGTGGCGGATGTGATGTGCGCTGAAGGGATTGCAACCACGGCAGAGGAGTTGCAGCGTCGGGTGATGACAGTGGTGGAACTGACCGCTGACAATTACTCCTCCATGCATCAGGATATGGAGCTGGGACGCGAGACCGAGATTGAGGCCATCACCGGCTTCCTGCTGGCCAAGGCTGCCCGGCATGGCATTGCCGTACCGGTCAATCAGGGTCTCTATCAGGCGATCAAAGAGAAGAGTCAGGCCGTCTGACCTTTTACATGGCAGAGCAAGCAGCAAGGAGGCGAACGTGAGTGTACTGGTGCTGGTGGCCCCCGGGTCGGAAGAGATAGAGACGGTTGCGATTGTCGATACCCTGGTGCGCGCCAGTATCGAGGTGGTGCTGGCCTCTTGTTGCCCAGCCGGATCGCGGCAGGTGAAGGCATCGCGCGGGGTGCAGCTGGTGGCTGATTGTCATATCGACGAGCTGACCCGTCGGGACTTTGAAGCCATCGTGGTGCCCGGCGGTTTGCCCGGCAGCGAAGTGATCCGCGATACCCCGCTGGCCATCGATCTGCTCAAAGAGCAGGCCGCTCTTGGTCGCTGGCGTGCTGCCATCTGCGCCGCTCCTGTGGTGGTGTTGCAACATCACGCTCTGCTGGGTGATGCCATCGTCACCTGTCATCCCGGCTTTCAGCCCCGACTACCGACATCGCAGCTGTCACATGAGCGGGTAGTCAGAGATGAGGCTCATCGCCTTATCACCAGTCAGGGGCCGGGCAGCGCCATCGAGTTTGCGCTTGAACTGGTCCGGGTGCTGCGTGGGGATGAAGTGGCGGCCACTGTCGCTGGCCCTATGGTGCTGCCTTGAGCGCACTCTGCTGCAGAATCAAGTTGGTCATGCTTTGAAAAACGGGCCCCGAGTATCTTGATCGGGGCCCGTTTGTTATCTGCCGTTGTCGGTCACGCCATCTTGTCCGGCTCAGTAGTCGTACTGTGAGCACTGTTTTTTGTTGTACTCAGTTTTCCAGCGTGACAACTCTTGCTCTGTGCCGAGCTTGTCCCCTTTCTTGATGGCCTGTTCCAGTATCTCAATCCGGTCGTACAGCCAGCGGCACTCTGCCGTCGGGTTGTTCTTGCCGATGCCGGTCAACGGCAGCAAACAGAGTCCCAGCCAAAGATATTTCATCCCGAACGCTCCTTGTCATTGTGGTAGTAAGGGTCTCCTTGGAGTCTACTATTTTAGCCGCAACGAGAGAGATAGAGCTGCGGTTATCCTTGGGGTAAGATGATGCCATGTCTGTTTATTTATACAGTGGTATGCGCAAGATCATCCATATCGACATGGACTGCTTTTTTGCCGCGGTGGAGATGCGGGACAATCCGGCCTTGCGGGAGGTGCCGCTTGCCATCGGTGGGTCCTTCGAGCGGCGTGGTGTCATCTCGACCTGCAACTATGTGGCGCGCCGGTTCGGGGTGCGCTCCGCCATGCCGAGCGCACTGGCGAAAAAACTCTGCCCGCCGCTGGTACTGATCCCTGGGCGAATGGCGGTGTACAAGGATATCTCCCGTCAGCTCAGGGCCATTTTCCTCCGCTATACCGATCAGGTTGAACCACTGTCGCTGGACGAGGCTTACCTCGACGTGACCCACAGTCGCTGTTGTGGCGGTAGCGCCACCCTGATGGCGCAAGAGATCCGGCAAGCCATCGTCACCGAACTGGGATTGACCGCCTCGGCCGGAGTGGCCCCCAACAAGTTTCTCGCCAAGCTCGCCTCGGAGCAGCGCAAACCCGATGGTCTGTTTGTCATTCGTCCCGACGAAGTGGCCGAATTTGTCTGTCAGCTGCCCCTCGGCAAACTGCCCGGGGTGGGGCGCAAGACTGCCGAGCGGCTGGAGGCTCAGGGGCTCTACACCTGTGAGGATGCGCGGGCCTTGTCGGCACAAGAGCTGTGCAGTCGTTTTGGCAAGCTGGGGGAGATGTTGACGACCCGGATCTGGGGGCTGGATGAACAGCCGGTGCAGGCGCACCGGATCCGCAAAACCATCGGGGTGGAGACCACCTTGGCGAGCGATGTTTGTGACGAAGCCGCCTGTTTGACGGTATTGCAGCAACTGCTGCCGGAGCTTGAGCGGCGATTTCAGCTGGCGTGCCCTGCCGAGCAGGTGATGGGGCAGGGGATTAAACTCAAGTTTGCCGACTTCCACCAGACCACTGTCTATCGCAGTCAGGGTGGCTATCAGCCAGCCTTGTTCGTTCCCCTGCTCAAAGAGGGGTTACAGCGGGCGCAAGGGCGTTCGGTTCGCCTGCTGGGCTTGGTGGTGGGTTTGCCAAAAGAGGGTGAAGTTAATCAACTCTCGCTGGATTTGCTGTGAGAGAGTTAAGTTTTTGTTTATAAAGTCGATAATCTATCCATATCTGTATGACGTAGGAATATTGGCATGAGCGCTCTTTCTGTCCAGGGTCGGATTACCCTGATCGCCGGTTGCTGTCTGTTGGTGACAGCCGCCGCTCTGGTTGCCTCTTCGATTTACAACGCGAACAAGATGCAGCAGCAGGTGCGGCAAGCCACCATGCACGAGGCGCAGCAGTCTGCCGAGAACTGGATGAAGGCGATGGGCTCGGAGCAGGCTGCCAAGGTGACCAGCTATCTCGATGAGGCCTATTTCCGGGCCAGTTTGCTGGCGGAGAGCGTGTTGTTCCAGCGCAAGAATGCGGCCGAGAACTTTGTCCATTCGGAGGCGCTGCGCAGCGCCGTCAATCAGCAACTGCACGATGCCGTTGCCTCATCGACCAATCTGCTTGGTGTCTATGCGGTGTTCGAGCCTGACCAGCTGGATGGGGAAGACAGCAACTATCAGGGCTCAACGGCGCTGGGTTCCAACGACAAGGGGCGCTTTTCCAGTTACTGGGCCTACGACAACGGCAAGATAGAGCCGGAAGTGCAGAATGAGGATGTACTGGCCGATGAGAGCCCGACCGAGGCTGGTGGCATCGAAAACGAGTGGTATCGCTGCAGCATTCGCACCCGTGCCCTCTGCCTGCTGGAGCCCTATCTGGACGATGTGGGCGATAAACAGATATTGATGACCTCGGTGACAGTCCCGCTGCTGGAGCAGGAGACCTTGCTGGGGATGGTCGGGGTCGATATCTCGCTGGCCACTTTGCAGAGTCTGGTCAGTATCATGGACAAGGAGCTCTATGAGGGCAAGGGCAGAATCTTGCTGGTCAGTCACGAGGGGCGCGTGGCGGGAGCCGATGAGTTCGATGTGACCATGGGACGCGGGCTGGATCAGAAGTATCAGGGGCTGGCCAGCGAGCTGAAAGGCTGGCTCAGTCAGGGTCAGGAGCTGACTCGCTGGAGCCGCGATGGCTCCCTGTTGCAGACTTTTGTCCCTGTATCCATGCGTGGCACCGACCGTAAATGGGGCATCTACATTGAATTGCCACGGGCCGTAGTACTGGCCTCGGCCCAGCAACTGCAAGATGAGCTGGCCAGTGAGGCCAATCGCAGCGTGGTCTCGCAACTGTCGATCGGGGTGCTGATCTCGCTGGTGGCCCTGAGTTTTATCTGGTTGATGGCGCACCAGATTGTGGCGCCCATCCGCGCCGTGGTTGCCCGTCTCAAGGATATCGCCAGCGGCGAGGGGGATTTGACCCAGCGTATCGAGATCCAGCGGCAAGACGAGATCGGCGAACTGGCCAAGTGGTTCAACAGCTTCCTCAACAAGTTGCAATCCACCATCAGTCAGGTGATTGATACCGTCTCCGGTACGCGTAACAGTGCCGAGCGAGCCGCGCAGGTGGCCGAGCGCACCAGTAGCGGCATGCAGGCCCAGTATCAGGAGATCGATCTGGTGGCGACAGCATTTGAAGAGCTGAGCGCCACGGCGTTGCAGGTCTCCGGTAATGCCGGCTCGGCGGTGGCGGCTGCCAACACCACTGATGCCGCGGCGCAAGAGGGCAAATATGTCGTTGCCGACACCCAGGAGGCGATGCGCAAGCTGATGACCATCATCAACGATGCCCAGCCGGTGGTGGAGCGACTCTCCGCCAACAGCGACAACATCAACGATATTCTCACCGTGATCCAGGGAATTGCCGAGCAGACCAACTTGCTGGCGCTGAATGCAGCTATTGAAGCGGCGCGGGCCGGTGAGCAGGGCCGTGGCTTTGCCGTGGTGGCCGATGAGGTGCGCAATCTGGCGGGTCGCACCCAGAATGCCATCGTCGAGATCCAGACCCTGATCAGCCAACTGCAATCCGGTACCGGCGCCGTGGTCAAGGCGATCCGCGATGGTCATGGTCAGGCTGACGAGACCCTCGCCAAGGTGGATCTCTCTGTGCAGGTGCTGGAGCAGATTATCCAGTCGGTCTCCACCATCCATCAGATGAACGAGCAGATTGCCCGGGCGGCGCAGGAGCAGAGCCGGGTGGCGGACGAGATCAACCGTAACGTCAGCAACATTCGCGATGTGAGCCACACCATTCGGGCCGAGGCGGCGACCTCCGCCGAAAATGGTCGCGAGCTCTCTGCGCTGGCGGACAAGCAGCAGCAGCTGGTGGGGCAGTTCAAGGTATAGAAGGGATGAAAAAAGGCGCCATCCAGCTGGAGGCGCCAAACACATTCAGATGACAGACTGGGTCAAACCGGTGAGATTTGAGCCCCTCTTCCCGCAGAGGAAGAAACACAACACCACAATCGCAGTCGAAAGACTCACTAAAAACACATGTAAACCAACACGTAGTAGAAAATGTGAGCCATATGACGACTGATTGCTGGGCGAATTATGTTTATTCACTGGTCGACCCGCAACCGACAAATTATAATGCGCCCCATTAGAAAAACTCATCGTCGGCTGGTGTCATGTCTCGTCGTTTACCCCCGCTCAATGCCCTCAAGGCCTTTGAAGCAGCGGCTCGTCACTTAAGCTTTACCCGCGCAGCAGAAGAGTTGTTTGTGACTCAGGCTGCCATCAGTCACCAGATCAAGGCGCTGGAGGAGTATCTTGGCATCAAGCTGTTCCGCCGCAAAAACCGTTCCTTGTTGCTGACCGAAGAGGGGCAGGGCTATTTCCTGGATATCAAGGACATCTTTGCCTCCATCTCTGAGGCGACCGACAAGCTGCTGGCCCGCAGTGCCAAGGGGGCGTTGACTGTCAGTTTGCAGCCGAGTTTCGCCATCCAGTGGCTGGTGCCGCGGCTGGTCAAGTTCAGCGAGCGTCATCCTGATATCGATGTACGGATCAAGGCGGTCGACCTTGACGAAGGGTCGCTCACCGACGATGTGGATGTGGCCATCTACTACGGGCGCGGCAACTGGCCGGGTCTGCGCTCGGACAAGCTCCATACCGAATACCTGATCCCGGTCTGCTCCCCCTTGCTGCTGACCGGGCCCAAACCGCTGCGTACGCCGCAAGATTTGACTCTTCATACCCTGCTGCACGATACCTCCCGCCGCGACTGGAAGGCCTGGTTCCGCCAGCTCGATATCGATGCACCCAACGTCAATCAGGGGCCCATCTTCAGCCACTCAACCATGGTGATCCAGGCGGCGATCCACGGCCAGGGGGTGGCGCTTGGCCACAGTGTGCTGGCACAACCCGAGATTGAGGCTGGCCGCCTTATCTGCCCGTTCGAGCAGGTGCTGGTGAGCAAAAATGCCTTCTATCTGGTGTGCCAGGAGCAACAGTCGGATCAGGGCAAGATCGTTGCCTTCCGCGACTGGATGCTGGAGCTGGTGGAGCAGGAAGAGGCGCGTCGCAGAGCAAGGCTCGCCGATGCCTGATGTGATCCGCGAGGGGGCAGTTGATGCCCCCGTTCGCATTTTGCTGGCCCACGGGGCAGGCGCCGGGATGGAGCATGTTTTTCTTGCCGAGTTGTCACGCCTGCTGGCTGGCCCCGACATCGAAGTGGTGCGCTTCAACTTTCCCTACATGACCAAGCGAACACAGAATGGCAAGCGCCGTCCGCCGGACAGAGCACCTGTACTGCTAGCCCATTGGCGCGACATGATCCGCGAGTTTGCCCATCCACGGCTGTTTCTGGCGGGCAAGTCGATGGGCGGGCGGATGGCGGCGGAACTGTATAGCGAAGGCGAGGGTGAGATGAATGCTGCAGGATTGCTCATTCTCGGGTATCCTTTCCACCCTCCGGCCAAGCCCGACAGCTGGCGAGGCGAGGTACTCAAGCATATTGCAGTGCCAACCCTGCTGTTGCAGGGGGAGCGCGACACCTTCGGTAGTCGTGCCGAACTGGCCGATTTCCCCTTCTCACCCGCCGTATCGGTCCATTGGTTGACCGATGGTGATCATGGTTTCAAACCGCGTAAAGCCAGTGGCGTGAGTGAGCAGGAGAATATGCAGCATGCAGCGGCGGCCATCAGCCATTTTGTGGCTCGACATGGATAGCACGAGAGGGTTGGTTTGATTGCCAGCCGTGATGAGAGAGGGAGAGTGAGGATGCAGATCCATCGACATTGGCTGATACTGGCTGGTCTCTTCGGGTTGACGGCCACCATGCTGGGGGCTTATGGCGCCCATGGATTGGCGGCGACCGGCATTACGCCCGAGCGTCTGGCGGCATTCAATACTGCCGTGCAATATCAGTTTTTTCACGCATTGGCCCTGCTGGTTCTGGGCTGGTGTGGTGTGTGCAGCAGGGTGATCCACCTGGCTGGCACCGCTTTTGTGCTGGGGATCATCGGATTCTCCGGCAGTATTTACGCCATGGTGCTGCTTGGCAGCAAGGGGCTGGGGTTGATTACTCCGGCCGGTGGCCTCTGTTTTATGTTGGGATGGGCGGCCCTGATCTGGGCTGGCTGTCGTCTTGGAGGAAAAAATGAATAATCTGCTGCTTTATTGCCGCCCCGGTTTTGAGAAAGAGGCGGCTGCAGAGATCACTGAGCGTGCCGGTAACATGCAGTGCTACGGTTTCGCCCGGGTCAAGGACGACAGCGGTTATGTGATCTTCGAACTGTATGACGAGGAGCAGGCGGACCTGCTGGCTCGCAAGCTGCCGTTCCGGGAGCTCATCTTCATCCGCCAGATGCTGGTGGTCACCCATGAGCTGAAGGATCTGGATGTCGCGGACAGGATCTCCCCCATCCTTGAGGCGGTGAGTGACTACACCATTTGCGGTGATCTGCGGGTCGAAACCGCGGACACCAACGAAGCGAAAGAGCTGTCGGCCTTCTGCCGCAAGTTCACCGTGCCGCTTCGTCAGGCGCTGCGCAGCAACGAGATCCTGACCAAGAAGGAGACGCCAAACCGTCCGGTGTTCCACGCCTTCTTCATGGCCAATGATCATGTCTTGCTGGGCTACTCCTATTCGTTCAACAACTCCGGATTCCACATGGGGATCCCGCGCCTGCGCTTCCCGGCCGATGCGCCGAGCCGCTCCAGCCTCAAGCTGGAGGAGGCGTTTTACGTGTTCGTGCCGCGGGAAGAGTGGGATGTGCGTCTCTGCTCAGGCATGAAGGCGGTGGATCTGGGCGCCTGCCCGGGCGGCTGGACCTATCAGCTGGTGCGCCGTGGCATGATGGTGACGGCGGTCGACAACGGCATGATGGCCCAATCCCTGATGGATACTGGTCAGGTCAAGCATATCCGGGATGACGGTTTCGTCTGGCGTCCGAGCAAGAAGAACACCTACTGGCTGGTGTGCGACATGGTCGATAAACCGGCGCGGGTCGTTCACATGATTGCGGACTGGTTCCGTGAGGGTGACTGCCAGGAGGCGATGTTCAACCTCAAGCTGCCGATGAAGAAGCGTTATACCGAGTCGGTGCACAATATCGAGGTGCTGCGCGAGATGCTCAAGGAGATCGACAACGCGTTCGTGATCCAGGCCAAGCAGCTCTATCACGATCGAGAAGAGATCACCGTGCATGTTTACAACAAGTACTGGGTCTCCAAACTCGAGCCCAAGGCGTGATGTAGCAGTTCTGCCCGTACGATAAATACCAAGGCCGACAGGGAAACCTGTCGGCCTTTTGCTATTCGGCTGCCGGAAAATATCAGAAACGGTAATCGAGGCGCAGGGAGGATTCGTCGTCGGTCACCTTGATCTCTATCTGCAGCGGGATGGTTTTGTCGACCGGATTGAATTGCATCTTTATCCCGTCTCCTCTCAGCCTGAGGGCGGTGTTCATTCCGCCAGCCTTGAACTTGACCTTGGGTCTGAAGCGTTCAACCGACAGACTGACGCTCTTTTCCGGGGTTAGATTGAGCTGCGGGTAGGAGGTGATCTTTTGATTACCAAAGTTGTCGGTGGAGACTTCAATACCAAACGACAGGGGTTTGGGTGCCTTGAGCAGGTCGTTGGTATTCAGGCTCGAGCGCCATACCTCGGTGGCAGTCCGTTTTTCCTGCTGTGGCAGTTTGGCGGTTTGGGTCTGTTGATCCTGCTCGAAAGCACTGGCAGTACCACACACCAGCATCAGGCCCGACACCAGATAGCACCCGTATCCCTTCATGAAAAACACTCCCTGTTCTTTTTCTCTATTGAACATAGTTGCTGTTCGGGGAGTGGCAAAGGATTCGGAAACATAAAAAAGGGAGCCGAAGCTCCCTTTTAAAATCAATGAATTAACTCACAGGCGATCGATGATGGCCTGGGTGAATTCGCTGGTGGAAGCCGTGCCACCCAGATCGCGGGTGACCCGATCACCGGATTCGATGGTGGCTCGTACTGCCTCGCGTATCCGCTCTGCTTTATCCTGCATGCCGAGGTATTCCAGCATCTGGATGGAGGCAAGGATCACCGAGGTCGGGTTGGCGATATTCTTGCCAGCTATGTCAGGCGCAGAGCCGTGGACCGCTTCGAAGATGGCCGCGCCATCGCCAATGTTGGCGCCGGGCGCCATGCCGAGACCGCCGACCAGACCGGCGCAAAGATCCGAGAGGATGTCGCCGAACAGGTTGGTGGTGACCATGACATCGAAACGCTCTGGGTACATCACCAGGTTCATGCAGGCGGCATCGACGATCATCTCTTCGCTCTGGATATCCGGGTAGTGGCTGGCGATGTCACGTGCCACTTCGAGGAACAGGCCGGAGGTTGACTTGAGGATGTTCGCCTTGTGGATGATGGTGACCTTCTTGCGCCCTTCCTGACGAGCCAGCTCGAAGGCAAACTTGACGATGCGCTCGGCCCCTTCGCGGGTGATGATGCTCATCGCCTCGGCACTCTTGTTGTCATCGCTGCGCTTCTGACCTGCACCCGAGTACATCCCTTCGGTGTTTTCACGCACCGTGATGATGTCGATGTTGTCGTAACGGCTTCTGGTGCCCTTGAAGGAGATGACCGGACGCACGTTGGCGTAGAGGTTGAACTTCTTGCGCAGGGAGACGTTGATGGAGGTAAAACCGCCGCCGACCGGTGTGGTCAATGGCCCTTTCAGGCTCACCTTGTTCTTCTCAATCAGATCCAGGGTAGCCTGGGGCAGCAGCTCGCCATGCTTCTCGAGGGCAACCAGACCCGCATCAGCGTATTCGTACTCAAAGTCACAGCCCGCATGGGTCAGGATCTGGATGGCTGATTCAATGATGCTGGGGCCGATGCCGTCGCCGGGGATCACGGTAATTTTTCTTTTGGACATGAGAGGGTTCCACTTCCAGGGTATAGGGGAGGATGGGGCTGCTTTATAGCATTTACTCAGCAAACCAACCACATTCCTTTACATTCTACTCACGTTTATCAACAGCGAGGGTGAGTCTCGTCATGGTTCACGCCCTTGCCTGCATTTTTGTTCGGCACTTTAGTCCGGCTGGGGCGGGTAGCGGATGTCCCGCAGGTTGAATCCCAGCGGAATATCCCGCTGCAAGCGCACCAGCCGCTGGGCCAGCAGGGCCTCATCCTGATGTTGGCGCAGCTTGATCAGTGGCTTGGCTGCATCCTCTTGCTGGCAGGCCTCGAGCATGGCTGCCAGATTGCTATATTGCTGCAACAACTGGGTGGCGGTCTTGGGGCCAATCCCCGGAACCCCCTTGATATTGGAACCGCTGATACCGGTAAGCGCCCAGAAATCGACCAGCTGAGCAGGGGCTACCCCATATTGCTGCTGGACGAAGGCAGCATCCAGCCAGCGCTTGTTGAAGTAGTCGCGCACCCGGATCTGCGGGCAGATCAGTTGGCAGAACCCCTTGTCGGTGGAGATGATGGTCGCCTGATGGCCATGGCTGGCGATGCCGCTTGCCAGGGTGGCTATGAGATCATCCGCTTCATCGGTCTCGGAGAGCAGGGCATCGACCCCGCACTCCCAAAAGGCATCCTGCAGGGTCGCCAACCCCTCACGCAGTTCGGGGGGCATGGGGGTTCGCCCCTCCTTGTAGGCCGGATAGACCTCTTTGCGCCAGCTATGCACCTCGCCATCAAACACGGCAATGACATGGGTCGGCTCGCTATTGGCCAGCAGCTTGCGGCAGGTATTGATAAGGTTGGCGCGAGTTGCAACCAGCACCTGGGCAGGGGTCAGTGCCTGCTGGGCCTGTACCGCGTGCAGACGGCGAATGAGGTTGAGGGCATCGATGATGAGCAGGTGTGGCCGGATAGTTGACATGGGGCACTCTTGGCGGTCGGGACGCCCCATTGTAACAAACCGCTCGACTTATGGGGGATTGATGGCGGTCGGGAAGGCATAGCGCTAATAAAGAGGGGCGCCGATGCGCCCCTCTGTCGATGATGTATCTGTACCCTAGCGGACGATTTCGTAGCAAGGCACATACTGACTGCCCGGCAGCTTCATCCGCTGCTGCTTGACGAAACTCTCCAGCAGCTTGTCCATCAGGTGCATCAGCTCCTTGTCGCCGTGCAGCTTGAAGGGGCCTTTCTTCTCGATGGCGCGAATGCCCCCTTCCTTGACGTTGCCGGCGACGATACCGGAGAAGGCACGACGCAGGTTGGCGGCCAGCAACTGGGGCGGCTGGTTGCGGTGCAGATCCAGACTTGCCATGCTAGCGTGATCCGGTTCGAAGGGGAGTTGGAACTCCGGCTCAATCTTGAGGGACCAGTTGAAGGAGTAGGCATCGCCGACCGATTTGCGGTATTCGCGGATTTTCGGCATCGCCTCTTTCATCACCCGGGCCACTTCCGGTGCATCGCCGACAATGATCCGGTAGAGCTTGGTTGCCGGTTCACCGAGGGTCGCCTTGATGAAGTCGTCGATGGCACGGAAGTAGTCGGCACTCTCTTTCGGGCCGGTCAGAATGATGGGCATCGGCTGCCGCTCGTTGGCCGGATGCATCATGATGCCGAGCAGATAGAGCAGCTCTTCGGCGGTGCCGACCCCACCCGGGAAGATAATGATGCCATGGCCGAGGCGCACGAAGGCTTCCAGCCGTTTCTCGATATCCGGCAGGATCACCAGCTCGTTGACGATGGGGTTGGGTGGTTCGGCCGCGATAATGGAGGGTTCGGTCAGGCCGATGTAGCGTCCGTTGCGAACCCGCTGTTTGGCATGGCCGACGGCGGCCCCCTTCATCGGGCCCTCCATGGCGCCAGGGCCACAGCCGGTACAGATGTTCAGCTCACGCAAGCCCAGTTCGCTGCCCACGGCGCGGGTGTACTGGTATTCGATCTCGTTGATGGAGTGGCCACCCCAGCAGACGATCAGGTTGGGATCGGCGCCGGGCAGGATCACCTTGGCGTTGCGCAGGATGGCGAACACCACGTTGGAGATATGAGTGGAGTTGGTCAGATTGACCAGTCGGTTGGACTCGAGCTGATTGGAGACATAGAGAATGTCGCGCAGCACCGAGAAGAGGTGCTCCTGAATGCCGCGAATGATCTCGCCATCGACAAAGGCGTGCTCGGGGGCATTGAACAGTTCCAGCTTGACCCCGCGCTCGCGCCGGATCACATGAATATCGAACGATTTGAAGCGCTCCAGGATCTCCTTGGAGCTGTCGGTATGGCTACCCGAATTGAGCACTGCCAGCGAGCAGTTGCGAAACAGTTGATAGATATCGCTGGAGGCAGTCTGCTTGAGGCGATCCACCTCAAGCTGTGACAGCAAATCCATGCTGCCGACGGGATTGATGTGCGTAATCATATGTTCCCCTTTACTCACTTGTTATCGTTGTGTTTTTCCCTGGGGAGAAAAGGGGACGCTATGTTGCATCCCCTGAGATCGATAGTAGTGGTAACAGAGGGTGGAGGGAAATAGGGCGACGACTGTTCGCTGTTTTTTTGACCGCTCGTCAGGCCAGAGTCACTTGATCCCGACCGGTATGCTTGGAGTGGTAGAGCGCCTTGTCCGCCCGTTCAAATACATCTGACGGGTTGTCCCCATCCTTGAACAGGGTTGCGCCGATGGAGATGGTGATCTCCACCTTGGCATCGCGAAAACGGAACGGGATGCTCTTGATGGTCTGGCGCAGGGTCTCCAGTGGCTTCTGGAACTTGTCCGGGTTGATGTTGGGCAGCAACACCACGAACTCTTCCCCACCAAAACGGGCGATGAAGTCGGTGTCACGCAGCGCGCTCTGCAGCGCTTTGGCGACCACTTTCAGTGCCTTGTCACCCGCCATATGGCCGTAGTTGTCATTGATGTTCTTGAAGTGATCGATGTCGATGATCGCCATGCAGAGCGGAGTGCGGTAACGAAGCCAACGTTTGTATTCCTGCTCCAGCCGTTCATCGAGGGCGGCCCGGTTGTGCACCTGGGTCAGGCTGTCGAGGAACAGCTTGTGTTTTTGAATGGTCAGCCGCTTCTTGTACTCGGCGGTCTCCTCCTTCATCAAGCGCAGCTTGGACTCCATGGTGGAGAGGCGGGTAAGCAGGTGACGCTCCCGCGCCGCCGTACTGTCACGCTCCTGCAGCAGCAGGTTGATGGCGCCCATATGGCCGGAGATGGCGCGCTTGAGCGCATCGATGGAGTTATGGCTGGCCAGGGAGTGATCGATCGCCTGCAACTCGTTGACCAGCGCCTCGCGGGTCTCTCTGGTTTCGTTTTGCAGCGCACGCCCCTCATCGAGGGATTCGGTAAACCCGACATGTACCGCGGAGAGGCTCTCGTTGAGGGAGCTGAGGAAGGCGCGGGAGGCTTTGCGCTCCTCACGGGTGCCTTCGATGATGAGCTCGATCACCTGCAGGCAGGTTTCCGCCAGCAGGGCAGGGTTGATCCCGATCAGCAGTTGGCGGCGAATATCGCTCAGGCTCTCGCCGATGGCGCCGGCAAAGTCGAGTTCGGTGATAAGTCGCTGCAGCTCATCGGCGATACGGGTGTGATCCTTGAGATCAAACGGGTCGACATCGGGCTGGCCATCGTTGCTGGCAGTATCGCTTTCTTGTTGAGTTGCACCTGACGGTGGCAACAGGGGCTGACTTGGCAGCAGCTGGATCTTGATCGCCTGCTGGTAGAACTCCAGCAGCTTGATCACCTTCTTTTGGTGATCGGCAATGCCGTAACCGACCGGACTTGCCAGAAATTCCTTGAGGGACTTGCGGGTCTCTTCCGGGAAGCCCTTGATGTTTTTCAGCTGTTTGGAACCAAGCTCGATGGCGGTCTGGGTCAGGGTGATCGACTCTTCCAACGCATTGCTGTGCTGCTGCAGCAGTTTTTCAATGGCCAGCAGATCCTCGTCTAGCGCGGTAAATGCGGGATTGTTATCCAGTTTCTGCTTGAGCTTGGCGAAGCGATTGTCCAGCTCGCGGTCGAAGCCACGGCAGGAGAGCATCAACTTGTTGATAAACTGGATACCACGGGCACGCTCTGCATCGGAAAACGACAGTACGCCGTCGAGTTCCAGCTGTTTCTGCTGAAGGGATTCCCTGAGTCTTGCCAATTGTCCTGCTACGGCAGCGATGTCATTCATTATCAGGTCGCCCTGTTGTCATTATTGTTTTTGGTGTTGGATAGCAACAGTGGTCGAACTTGGTTTCGATCCTCGCCTGTTATCTACATTATTTCCTGGTGGTTATCGGCTGCCGGCTTCCTTGCAAGGCTGGGCCAATTAACCCATTGCTTTTCATGAGAAGAATTGACTTTTACCAGTCCCTTGTCAATTGCCATCAGGCCGCATTGCCACACGTCTCCATTAAAAAATGCCGCTTGTTGGCAATCGATCGCCGCGAGCTCCAACCAGGCGTTTTGCTGGCATTTTTCACTGAGCTGAATGGCTCCCGACAGGGCGAGATAGCAGAGGTCAAACAGGCCATTGTGATCGAGCGCGGTCGCCGCTTTCGGCAGGAAGGGGTGACTGACAATCCCGAGGCTGATCTGGCGATCCAGCGGATAGCTGCAAGGGAAGGCGGCGATGGCAGTCAGCAGGTCTCCCGCCAGTTGATGCAGGTTGGTGACGTGGCGCTGTGGCACCACATAGAGCATGTGTCCTTCACGCAAGTCATAGATACGGCCATCTTGCGGGGTCAGGGTGTCCATATAGGCACCGAAGGCCTGTTCGATTTCTCTGCTGGCCTGATAGCCGTGGCGCTCCAGCGTGTTGACCAGGAAAGGCACACGGAACAGCAGATAGTGCAGCTTGTCATCGAACTCGCTGGAGGGCTGTTCACTGAGGTACCAGCGATCCGATTTCAGCTGGCGCTTTGCCATCTCCCGCGGCCAGCGGTTCATCAGCCGCTGCCAGTTGGCCAGCCCCGAGCGTGGCTCGATCAGCAGGGCCTCATTGGTCCGTTTCAGTTGCAGGCGGGCAGTACGCAGCTTGAGCCAGAGGGTGAAGAAGAGGTAGATAAAGAGCGCCAGCAGCAGGCTGGTGGTGATGCTCGACCAGAGATAGCGCTCCTGCTGGTGCTGGCTGTTGTTAAGTCGCTGCTCCAGCTCCTTGATATGTTGCACCCGCTCGACCTGGACATAGTTGTCGCGGATCGCCGCCTGCTCCATAGCCTGCTCCTGCTGGCGCACCTCCTCGCCAAGACGGTGGAAGCGCTTGTAGCTGTCGAGAGCCTGACGCAGATACCCCTTCTGCTCATAGGCCAGCGACAACAGGCGGAATACCTCGTACTGACGGCGAGTATCGCCGAGCTGATTGGCCAGCGCGCGGGCGTTCTCCAACTGCAGAATGGCGATGGCGGCCTCCTGTTTCTTCAGATAGAGCTCGCCGAGCAGTAGCAGGGTATCGATCAGCGGCTCTTTGGCATCGCTCAGCTCGTGGGACTGACGGGCCGCATTGAGGTAGTTGCTGGCCAGCGAGAGGTTGCCGCTTTGCAGGTAGGTCTTGCCGATTTCATATTTGAGCAGGGAGGCCTGCGGTCGGTTGCTCCCCTCATCGAGCAGATCCAGCGCATTGAAGAAGTAGACCAGCGCCATATTGAGGTCGCCCTGCTCGCGGTTGAGTCGCGCCAGCACCATCAGGGAGTCGCACAGCAGGGAAGGGTTGCCGATGGAGTGGAAGTAGTTGGCCGCCTCATTGGCATACTGCAGCGCTTTCTGGGGCTCCTGCTCCTGCTGGTAGAGTTTGACTATCTGGTTCGACAGCAGGCCGAGAAAGAGCGGGTCATTGAGACTTTTGGCCTGTTGCTGGGCATCGATATATTCCCCTAGTGCCAGCTGTGGCTGCTGCAGCGCGCGATAGAGGTCGCCGCTGATGGCGCTGACCCAGGCACTGGCGAGAGGATTGGGGGTCTTGGCGGCCCAGATCCGCGCATCTGCCAAGTGGGCCTTGGCATCATCGAAGTGCTGGTTCTCGATGTCGTAGCTGGTGCGTTGCAGGCGGCCATAAATCTGCAACTGGCTCTGCTTGAGAGTGGGGACGGCCAGCTGTTCGTCCAGTTGATCCATCAGGGCGCGGCTGGTGCTCTGGTTATCCGGTTTGAGGGCCTGACTGCGGATCTTGAGATAGAGGCCGTGGGCCTTGAGTTCCGGTTGTTGCTCTTTGTCTGCCAGCGCCATCGCCTTGTCGAGCGCTTGCTGGGTGGCCTGATATTGGCCCAGTTGCAGCAGACACTCCCCTTTGAGCAGGTGGGCGCCTATGGTCTGGGCCGCCGTGCTGTAGCTCAGGATGGGCTCGCGATAACCGAACTCCTGGCGATTGCTGATGATTTGCTGGGGATTATTGGCTGCGCGCGTCAGGAAGGCTGTGGTGATCTGGACGCATCTGGCAGGATCGGTCAGTACCATCGATTGCGCTTGTTGCAGATCGATAGAGAGTTGCTCCTTGTCGAGATCCAGATTCGGAGCTGACAGGGAGGACATCATCATGGCCAGAAAAAACAGTTGATTCATTGGATTAAGGACGGCGCAGAGGTGTTGGCATGTTATCCAAGCCCCCCCCTGCGAGTCCAGCGTTTACTGTGGTTTGCTGGTGGCCAGCAAGTGGGTTTCGTCTGGATTTTATTATCCAGCACCCTTATCCCAGCTGCGTAAAGCATCGATTGAAACCTTTTTGCCAGTCATGGAGGGCAGTGCGACTGCCCTCTCTGTCGCAACTCGACTTTATTGGCGGATCAGACGCAGGTTGGCGGGCACCGCTTCGAAATCGGAGCGGAACGGGTTGATGTCGAGGCCGCCACGGCGGGTATAGCGGGCATAGACGGTCAACTGCTCAGGCTGGCAATAGTGTTTGAGGTCGATAAAGATCCGCTCGATGCACTGCTCGTGGAACTCGTTGTGCTGGCGAAACGAGATGAGATAGCGCAGCAGCTTCTCCCGATCGAGTTTCGGCCCCTTGTAGCGGATCACCACGGAGCCCCAGTCCGGCTGGCTGGTGACCAGACAGTTGGATTTGAGCAGGTGGCTGTGCAGGGTCTCTTCTACCTGTTCGCTACCGGCCGCCCCTTGCAGCAGGGACGCATCAAACTCGTAATTGTCTACCTCGATATCCTGCTCGTCGATGCACTCGCCGGGCAGCAGGGCAATCTGGTGCGGCGCCTTGTCGAGGGGGAACAGGGTCACCTTGACGGTCTCACCGGCACAGGCACTCAGATCCTTGGTCAGCATGGCGGCGACTGCCTCGATAGAGTCGCAACGGGTCTGGTTGAAGGAGTTGAGGTAGAGCTTGAAGGATTTGGATTCGATCAGATTCGCACTGGTGGCCGGAATGGTCACTTCACCCACCGCCACCATCGGCTTGCCCTTACCGTTGAGCCAGGAGAGCTCATAGAGGGTCCAGACATCGCAACCGCTAAAGGGCAGGTCATCGCCCAGCTGGAGATCATCCCGGTTCAGGCTACGTGGAACCGGCTGCAGCAGGGAGGGGGTGTACTGGCTAATGTAATCGGATTGCTGGCCCAGGCTCAGGCCGGTCAGGGCGCTGGCCCCGGCGTATCTATCTTGTTTGCTCACAGGGTTGCTCACGTAATGTGCTCATGATGAGTGGAATGAAACAGGCCATTGCAGAGCCGGATGGTTGCAGCCGTTTGGCTTGGGCGTCGGCCTCTCTATATCCCGGGTTCTGTTTCCCGGGTCGCAAGGTCGGCTGGCAACCTTGTCTGTTACCGGGTTTGGTGGTGCAATAGCGGACTTTGCCAGCAATTGTGGGGATTTTCGATGTCGGATCAAGTTTTGTCTGCCTTGGAGCACTTTTTTGCCCGCTGGCAACGGGATGGCGAGGCCAGACGAGGCCTGCCCCTGTGCGAGTGGGAGGCGGACTGGCGTTCCCCCTGCCAGCTTGGTGAGCCCGCCGATGGTCGGGTGGCTTGGCGTCCTCACCATCGCTCCGAGCCCGCCGACTTTACAGCAATGGCCGATGCCCTCGAGCTGACGATTCATCCCAGCGCTATCGCCCTGTTCGGGCACTGGTTAAGCCGCCCCATCCCCTGCCTTTTCAAGGGGCTGCGCCTTGAACTGATCCTGCCGTGGAACGACGCGGATCTCGACCTGCTCAAGGAGAACCTCATCGGCCACCTGCTGATGCTGCGCAAGCTAAAACGAACCCCCTCCATCTTCATTGCCACCACCCGCAACGAGATGACGCTCATCTCCCTTGATAACGAGAGTGGTCAGGTGTGGCTGGAGTGGCTCGATTCCGGCCGCCGTCTGACGTTGGCGCCCTCCTTGCCGGCGTTTCTGGAACGGCTTGAGACGTTGCCGCAATAGCACCTGCTCGAGCCAAGGTTACCCATCGGAACGAAAAGAGCCTTGCCATGCGGCAAGGCTCTTTTTTATGGCATCGCGTACAGGGAACGCGCTTAATCCTTGAAATCCCAGGAGAGGTTGGAGACCAGACGGCAGCTGTCGCACTTGAAGTCGAAGATCTCGTGCAGCGGCTCTGTCAGCGCCCACTCACCGCCACAGCTGGGGCAGGGGCGCGCCTTCTCCTCGGCGGCGCTCAGCCCGCCCACCCGATAGAGGTAGTAGTAGGTGGGGATGCCGCTCAGCACTTCCAGCCGTTTGGCCAGATCGCTGCCGCGCCGGTAGAGGCGGCTGCCCACTTCGCCGATTTCGTGCAGCGCCGCATGTTCGGCGATGGAGCCGTTCATCTGCAGCTGATCGCACGCCTCCCAATCCTCCTGCCACTTGATGATCTGTTTCTGATCGCCGTTGGCGACTGCGGGCAGTTGGTAGAGCGGAATGGGGGCGAAGTGGTCGCCACAGCGCAGCGGCGAACAGGTATGCAAAAAGCTGGTGTAGAGCAGCATCCAGCTCGGCCGCTCGCCCTGCGTGCCGCAAGGATCTGTACTGTCGGAGAGCAGATCCGCCCCCTGCAGCTGGAGTTTGGGCGCCAGCAGTCCGGCCTGATTGAGCTGCTGTTCGGCCAGCTTGACCTGATCGCTCTGGTTGTCCGGATGCAAACTATCCTGCTCTGGGCAGACTACCCGACTGACGAAATAGCCGTCGTGCATGCTGGTGGGGAACTCCCGCCCGAGGATCTGGCCCTGATAACGCAGCATGTCGAGGTAGTTGACGATGGCCCGCTCGGCGTCGCCAAGGGAGGTATCGCGGTAACACTCAAAGCAGAGTTCGACGATATACATGGTTCAGCCTTGCCCCTGCTGGAGGAGCAGGTCGGTCAGGCGATCCACCTTCTGTTCGATGCGCGCGAGCTGTTCGGCGAGTTGCTGCAGGGTGAGCTCCGGTGCAGGCTGGGGGGCTGCCTCTTGCAGGAGCTCGCTCTCGGCTGTCGCAACTGGCTGCTGCTTCCACTGGCTCAGCACTTTCAGCAGCTCGGCCATCGGCACGGGCTGGGTGAGGCGGGCCTTGATCATGGCGGTGGTGGGCGTCAGGCCCTTGGCGGCCAGCTCGTTGGCAATTCGGATGATCTCGTGGGCGGACATAAGCATGCTCTGGGTGAGAAGGGGGGATCGATATCGGGGCGGGATCTTAACCAAAGCCGGCAGGGGAGGAAAGGGGCGGGCGGCTTAGCGGGGCTGGCGCAGCATCACATCGAGCTGGTCGATCGCCTCGCACCAGTCGGAGTCGTTCCACAGGGCATCGCGCAGAAAGCTGGCCTGGGCGGCGTTCCAGAAACCGGCCTCCGGCAACAGGGTTTCATTGTCGAGGTGATGGTCGTGCACAAAGCGGTGCAGGCTCAGCTCGTCGTTGGCCATCCCGAGCTGGGCAAACAGGGCTGGCAGATCGTGGACAAGGGGTTCCATCTCGTCTCTCCCTTTGTTTAATCCCTGAGATTATAGACAGGCACAGCCATCGGGCGCAGAGACGAGATTGGAGATCAGGCAGAGGGGATGCGATGGGGTGGCAGATCAACGCCCACGACGTGCAGCCCCTGCATCTTGAGGGTGCCTTGATAGTGGCTCTCGCCATCGCTGGAGAATTCAAACTGATAGTGGGTCAGCAGCCGCAGGGGATTATGCGCCAGCTCCCGCCGATGGCGAGCCAGTGACAGCAGTTGCAGATCATGGTGCTGGCAGTAGCGGCGCATGTATTGCCAGGCCACTTCTGCCTGTTGGCGTTGCAGCCAGAACAGGCCGGCTACGGCAATCAGCAACAAAATTCCGAGCATCTCTCCCATAGGCGGGCTTCCTTATCGTGATGTCGATAACCGGGAGTCCTGCTCGGCACTCCCGATCTCCTTTTCTATTTCCCGCCGTGTTACCTCGTGGCGTGAGGGGGAGGCGAGGGATCAGGCCGAGGCAAACAGACGGCCGATGGCCTTGCCCAGCGCATCGCTGCGCTCGGGGTCGCGCAGTCTGGCCAGCATATCATTGCGCAGGACCGGTAAAGTGACCAACTCGGCAAAAACCTGATTGAAGAACTGGGTCGGTTGTAGTGCCAGTTGTTCCAGATAGTGGCTGAGCAGATTGGCATCTTTCAGATCGGGCCAGAGCCGGCCGGCGATGGCGAGCAGCAGTGCCGGGCTCGGCTGGGTTTGCAGCAGGGTCAGCAGCTTGTTGGTGCGCAAAGTGCTGCCGGGGCAGGAGGCCATGGCGCGGCAGAGGTAGGCCAGGGTCTCAGGGTTGGGGGCGGCGCACTCCTGCTCCTTGCCGATCCGCTCAAGCAGGGCGCCTTGTACTGCAGGCGGCAGTGGGGCGTTTTCAAGGCTCTGGCAGAGGGCATAGAGCGGTTCCTGCGGCAGTTTGGGCAGCGCCTTGCAGATCAGCGCCAGATTGCGTTCATCATGCAGTCGCTCGGCCAGATCGGCAAAGCCCTGCAGCCCCAGCGTTTGCCAACCGGTGTCGTTGGGGGCGGCCAGATAGTGGCAGAGGGCATCGTAATAGGCGGAAGGGGCCTGCTCCAGCTGGCGCGCCAGCTTGGCGTGCAGACTGGCCATTTTTGCCTCCGCCGGGCGGAAGGTGTAGGGATTGTCGGCCAAGCGCTGGGCTTTCTCTTCATCCAGATCGCCGGTGAGCTTGTAGCCCAGGGTCTCCACCACCTGATCCATGAACAGCTTGGGGCCATTTGACATCAGCAGGCCGCGCTCATCGAGGGCAAACTTGAGGAACCAGAGGTAGTGGCGAGACTCGCTCGGCTGGAAGAAGTGCACACCGAGCCAGGCGTGCTGTTGCAGCGGCCAGGGATAGGGCTCTTGCTGCTGTTCGATGCGCACAAAAGTATCGCTTGCCAGTGGCCGCACCTGGCGGCCCATGTCAAACAGCTGGAACTGGGTGCCAGCCTGAGTCAGAAATTCGGTCAAGGTATTGATGGCAGTAGGCGTCGCAGACATGGTGAGATCCGGCTAATGGTGATGCGGGCCGATTATAAGGCCCTTGCCGAGGATAGCCAGTGGCAGCAGACGCGCGTTGCGGCAGATATCAACATGGCAGCCATGCGGGGGGAGGTGTATAGTATCGCCCTTTTTTAACGGCGGCAGGCCGCGCTGGCTGCCGTGTATGTCGATGACCCGGCTGAACCGCCGGTGCTGTGCGACCGAATTTATTTGCATCCTGGCTGACCCTGTCGGGTCAGCGGATCAATCTGTGGTTATGAGGAAGAGAGCGAGATGAATCAATATTTGCTGGTAGCTGGCCTGTTGGGGGAACTCACCGCCGAGTTGCAGCGCCTTGAGCGCTGGCAAGCTGACCATCCCGGTGACGAAGCCCTGGCAAGCACCCTGCCTTTTTGTGTCGATACCCTGAGCTTTGATCAGTGGCTGCAGTTCGTGCTGATCCCGCGCATGGAGCAGTTGGTGATGTTGCAGGCGCCGTTGCCGACCAGCGTCTCCCTCTATCCCATGGCCAGCGAAGTCTACAAAGAGGATCTGGCCGAGGCAGAAGCGTTGCTGCGCCTGATCGCCCGCTTCGATCTGCTGCTTTCCGGCAAAGTGATCGAACAATGATGCCTGCGCAAACTCGAGAAGAGAGTGACCTGAAGCTGACTCTGCTCTATCAGGATGAGTGGCTGGTGGCGGTCAACAAGCCGTCCGGTCTGCTGGTGCATCGCAGTTGGCTCGACAAGGGCGAGACCCGTTTTGCCATGCAGATGACCCGGGATCTCATCGGCGGTCGCCATGTCTATCCGGTGCATCGCCTCGACCGTCCCACCTCCGGCGTGCTGCTGTTTGCGCTCGATCCGGTGATTGCCCGCGCGCTGACCGAAGCCTTCACCCAACGTCAGGTACACAAGGAGTATCTGGCACTGGTGCGCGGCTGGGCACCCGAGCAGGGGGTGATCGACTATCCCCTCAAGGAGCAGCTGGACAAGATTGCCGATGCCATGAGCAACCCGGAGCGCCCGGCGCAGGATGCCGTCACCACCTTCCGTCGCCTGCATCAGGTCGAGCTGCCCCACGCGGTCTCCAAGAAGCACCCCACCAGTCGCTACAGTCTGGTCAGATTGTTCCCGAAGACCGGCCGCAAGCATCAGCTGCGCCGCCATATGGATCACCTGTTCCACCCCATTGTCGGGGATACCACCCACGGGGATGGTCGTCACAACCGTTTCTTTCGCGAGCACTTTGGCTGCGAACGGCTGCTGCTGGTGGCCCGCACCCTGAGCTTTACCCATCCGGTGCTCAAGGTGCCGATGCGGATCCAGGCGCCACTCGGTCAGGATGTGCTGCGCCTGTTTGCCGAGCTGGGCTGGCCCGCCAGCGAGAGCGACTACTAAGCGCCTGATCCTCAGCCCTGAACCGGTGGCATCTGACGCCAGCTTGCTGATAGAGTTGCTCAAAAGAGTGACTCAAGCAGGGAGAGGAGAATGGCGCAGATCGATATCGTGGTAGGAACTGTCTATGGCGCAGCCATGCTGGTGGCCGAGACCTTGGCAGATGAGCTGGAACGCAAGGGGCATCACTGTTCTCTGCACGAAGAAGCACGGCTGGTGGACATAGACCCCGGCCGTTTTTTATTGCTGGTCAGTGCCACTACAGGACAGGGGGATATTCCTCCCAATCTGCAGCCCTTTGCCAGCGAGCTGGCTGACAAGGCGCCCTGGCTCAAGGGGCTGCGGTATGCCCTGATTGCCATGGGTGACAGCAGCTATGACCATTTTTGTGGCGCGGGTCGTCGGCTGGACGGGTTGCTGCAAGAGCTGGGCGCCACGCGAGTGATGCCCCCGCTGGAGCTCGATGCCACCGTGCACGATGAACCCGAACAGGTGGCACTCAGCTGGCTGAAAAAGTGGGATATTCAGCCCTGAATATTCTCTGAAAAAGAGCCATATCAATCCCCTGATCGTTAACCAGCAGGGGATTGTTATTTGTGAACAGTCATTTCTCATATGTTCCCAGAAATTATCTCTGTTGTTGTTTTATTTTTTCTCTTTTGAGTCCTCTTTCGTGTGGAAATATGTACATAGTTCTTTCTAAATAGTTCAATCGCTGAAAGCGATTTCAATCATGTTTTTAAAGAATTGTGGAGCTAATGAGACATTTCTTGATGGCTTATATTTTTGTTGGTATCGCTTTCAAGTGGTTTCTTGTTGCTTTAAATTTGCCTTTTGGGGTTTTATTTCTGCTGGTTTGTTGTTTTTGAGGGGTTTTTATGTGCTTTTTGTTGTGGTTTGGCAATAGGCGTTCATTTTGTGAGTGTTGTCATATCACCCAGCTGGCATGCTCCATATAATCGCATCTGCTTGTCACTTGGATATATCTACTGGCTAAGCCTTGATTATTAGGACATCACTCATCCTCAGCGGGAAAAGGAAAATGACAATGAATGCAAAATGGCTTCCGATAGCTGCCGCAGTAAGTATGGCGCTCTCTTCCGGTGTTGTTGTTGCTGCTGACGCAGATAATGGTTGGGAAGTACATGGTTATGGTCGTCTGGGTGGTCAATGGAATGGCGATGGCGCCAGCAAAATGAACACCTTGGGGAAACAGGACTACCGTACTGTGACCTCTATGGATGAAAATGCCAACCAGGTCGAGTTGTCTGTAAAAAAGAAATTTGAAGGAAAAAATGGTGTAAAGGGTGAGTTTGTCACTCGTGCCGAATATGGTAACCAGAATGCAGGTGACACAGGCTATTTTGTTTCCTCAGAAGGCTCACTGCAGACAAAGCGTGATGATGCCCAATTTGAAATGAAAGAAGCCTATGTGGAGCTGGCTGGTTTTGATTTCCTTGATAAGGATACCAAGATTTGGGCAGGTCAACGTTATTTGAACCGTGAACAAGGGATCTTGACCAAAGAGTTCTGGAAACAATCTTCCGGTGTCGGTGCTGGTTTCCAGAATGGTGGTTTTGGTATGGCCGTGGTATCAGCTGATGATGCAGGCCAAGTTCGTAATAGCCATGACTTCGGCAAAACCGGTGAAAATCGCACCGCTACGTCACTGAATATTTATTATTATGGTCTGCAAGCTCTTGGTGGCACTTTCGACTTCGATTTGAAGGGGATGAAGCAATCTAATACCGATGCTGATGCCGCATCAAACAGAGATCCGGTGACCGGAAAATACACCATCAATGCTGATACCGGTGTTGGTGCCTCTATTGCCTATAACCGTGATTATTATGGTTTTAAAGGTTGGTCCAAAACGGCTATCGCTTATGGCGAAGGTATGGCCTCCAATCGTGGGGTTAACTTCGGTTCCTGGAACGGTGGCTTTGGTAAAGACTCCAAGGCGCTGTTTTTGACCTCTTACGGGGTGGCTGACGTGACTCCCCGCCTGCAAATCGGCACTGAGGTCACTTACTGGGCACCGCAACATGTCGGTTGGGATGGTGACTTAGACGTATCTCGTTTTGTTGCGGCAGTGCAACCATCTTATAAAATCAATGATAATTTGCGTGCTATCTTTACCGGCTCTTATTCTGTAGAGAAAAATGAGAAGGCCACCGGTGGTGCTGCCAATTGGTTTGGTTCTGACGTAGACAATAGCGATACTACTGCTAAGTATTACGCTCTGGAAGCCGCTGTAGCCTTTACCGTTGATGCTGACTACTGGGGTCGCCCGCAAATCAAGCCTTTCGTATCTTGGGTGAGCGCAGATGATGAACAATTTGCTGGTAACATTGGCATTGATAATAACAAGAAGAGCCAAGTGTTCTATGGTGTTGAAGCTGAAGTGTGGTTCTAAGCTGATTCTCAGCTAACAGTAAAAGAAGCGGCGCATGTTCATGCGTCGCTTCTTGATTTAAAGGAATAGCTATTATGAGACGTAACACGAAAGTGGCAGTGATCGTGGCTGGAGTTCTGCTGTTGGGTGGATGTGCCAGTCATAGCTCACAGTCAATTCCGGATTCTGGATTCGCTACCTTGATGGCGTCTCCCGCATGTTGCACGGATTTTGCTCAGATGCCCCTTGATGCATTGCCAGATGATGACAGCTCTCTGGAAGTAGTCTTGGATTCTTCTTCGCCTGTATTTGACTTCAATGATGGCAAGTCTTACTTCAAAGCCTTTCAGCTGCCCAAGCAGCGTAGCCAAATAGATATCACGCTTAAGTCTTATTTCACTGATAGCATTATGTTGCCAAGTGTGCTTTTTTTAGACAAAAATCTAAGAGTTATAAAAGAAGTCAATGCTGAGCAATTCCAGCTTGTTTATGGCAGCATCGGTCGTCGCATTTCCCTGGATAGCCATATTACCTTAGACCAAGCGTCATCTGGCCAGCAGGCTGAGTTTATGATTATCAAGGCGGACCCCAAAAGTCGTCAGGGTGAGACTAAGGTAATGTCTGCGGCAAGAAAATGGGCAAAGGAGACTGGCTTGGCCGAGCCGGTAGAAGCTGATCCTGTGTTCTCACACAGCATGTCTGGTAATTTAGCTCTGTCGGTGCGTTCATCTGGCCAGCTCTTGAGTTCAGGGCAGGTAATGTCATTAGGTGCAGTGCAAAACCAGTCCATCACTCCCTCACCTCAGCCTACCGTAGGCAATAGCAAAAGTGCCATCGTGTTACCAGCATCAACTTCAGCACCTGCCATGCTGAGTGAAACTGAAGCCTTCTATCAGAGCCAGATCGAAAAAGCAGTCAAGGCGGGGGATATCGACAAGGCGATGAAGCTGGTGAACGAGGCCGAGCGGGCCGGTTCAACCAAGGCAAAAAGCGTGTTTATTGATGCGGTCAAGCGGTCGCAAAAATAGAATAATACGCCCCTTTGCTGGTCAGATATATTTATTGAGGCCTCCCTTGTTGGAGGCCTTTTTAATCGGTAGACTGTAATAAATAAAAATCACGCCGTTACATTGAGTTACAATTGGTTGCCATTTGATGTAAATGGCATTATTAAAATACAAAGTGAAACTGCTATTTATATGTCTTTGTAATAGAGTGATAATGCGGATTGTTAACTTATATTAGATGCGTTTTTTAGCCGCTAAACAAGTTGTGATCTTCCCTCCAAATTCAATATTCCCCCGCCTTCGAAAGCAGCAATTTATGACCCGCTGGGTTATATTCTGATGGTCAAAATAAACAAGCCCGACTCGAAGATATCTGAATGAATCAGTCCTTATTTCATCCAGATAGATCGTTCAGGGACGACAATCCATTCAGGAGCGCACACAATGTTCAAAAATGCTTTCTCTAATCTGCAAAAGGTTGGTAAGGCGCTGATGCTGCCAGTATCAGTCTTGCCAGTCGCAGGTATTCTGCTGGGGGTGGGTGCTGCCCACTTCAGCTGGATGCCGGAAATTGTCTCCCAATTAATGGAGCAAGCCGGTGGTTCCGTATTTGGCCAGATGGCCCTGCTGTTCGCAGTGGGTGTTGCTCTGGGCTTTACCAATAACGACGGTGTATCCGGTCTGTCAGCCATCGTTGGCTACGGCATCATGGTCGCAACCCTGAAGGTCATGGCACCTGTGATGGGTGTTGAAACCATCGAAACCGGCGTGCTGGGTGGTATCCTGGCCGGTGGTATCGCTGCCTGGGCGTTCAACCGTTTCTACAAGATCCAGCTGCCAGAATACCTGGGCTTCTTCGCGGGCAAACGTGCCGTACCCATCATCACCGGTTTCCTCTCCATCGGTCTGGGTGTGATCCTGTCCGTGATTTGGCCGCCAGTGGGTGGTGCCATCGGTGCCTTCTCTGACTGGGCTGCCAACCAGAACCCGGTACTGGCCTTCGGTATCTACGGCGTGGTTGAGCGCTCCCTGATCCCGTTCGGTCTGCACCACATCTGGAACGTACCGTTCTTCTATCAGGCGGGTACCTGCGTCAACGGTGCCGGTGAAACTGTTCACGGTATCATGACCTGCTTCCTGACTGCTGATGACGCGTCCCGCGCTGCCGGTAACGGCTTCGGTCAGCTGGCTGGTGGCTATCTGTTCAAAATGTTCGGTCTGCCTGCTGCTGCGTTCGCCATCGCTCACGCTGCCAAGCCGGAAAACCGCGCCAAGATCGTTGGTATCATGGCCTCTGCAGCCCTGACCTCTTTCCTGACCGGTATCACCGAGCCGATTGAATTCTCCTTCCTGTTCATCGCTCCGGTTCTGTACGCAATCCACGCTGTACTGGCTGGTCTGGCTTATGTGCTGACCAACTCTCTGGGTATCGTACACGGTCACACCTTCTCCAACGGCTTCATCGACTTCGTGGTGCAATCACCGCGTGCCGACAACATGCTGCTGCTGGTAGGTCTGGGTCTGGTTTACGCGGCCATCTACTACGTCGTATTCAGCTTCGTTATCCGTGCCATGAACCTGAAAACCCCGGGTCGTGAAGACGAGACTGCTGAAGAGGCCGTTGGCCAAGGCAAAGACGAGATGTCTGCTGCTCTGGTTGCCGCCTTCGGTGGTAAAGAGAACATCGCTTCTCTGGATGCCTGCATCACCCGTCTGCGTGTTGGCGTGAAAGATGTTGCCAAAGTTGACCAGGCTGGTTTGAAGAAACTGGGTGCTGCCGGTGTGGTAGTGGCTGGTTCCGGCGTTCAAGCCATCTTCGGTACCAAGTCTGACAACCTGAAAACCGACATGGACATCTGGATGAAGAGCAACTAATTCTGTTGCCTGAATATCAGCGTGTTTGAAGAGGGAGGCGAAAGCCTCCCTCTTGCTATTTGTGGTTATGGATCGTGCGAGTCACAGCAGGTCGAGCTCGGCAGGAGTCTCTTTGCCCAAGGGGCGATATGTAACGGGATGCCCTCTGTCGGCGTTGTGCCTCGCTCGCCTTATCGCACACCATCACCAAATCAACCTTATAGCCAGATAAAGTCATCCAGTAATCAGCCAATAAAAAGAGCGCCACCATGGCGCTCTTTTTGTCGAGTCGGGGGGATTAGAGTTTCTCCAGATCCCGTTCGATTTCGCTGATCTTGTTTTGTACCACTTTTTCCAGATGGCGCAGGTCGCGCAGGATCTTTTGCTTGATGTCCGGGTCGGCTTGCTGATGGACGCCCTGGGTCAGGTTGTCCAGCTCATCCACCACATATTTGAGGTTGGCGTTGATCTCGGTGACATCCTTGTACTCATGGGTACCGGAATCGACCAGCATGGTCTTGCGCTGGCGGGGATACTTGAATTTGACACTCTTGGCGAAGAACTCGCCCTTCTGCTTCTTGAAGTAGATCTTGAGGATGTCGTGGTTGGCCTCCTGGCGCAGGGTATAGCTGTCGACGGAGGCGGGATCCTGGATCCCCAGGCTCTTCAGATTCTCGTACATCAGGCTTCCTCGGTTTGAAACGCTCCTGTCCCATCCATCTTAACCGATGCCTCATGGCTTGCCTGTGACAGGGGCGCCAAAATCAAAAGGGCGCCATCAGGCGCCCTTTTGGGTCACAGCAATGCTGATTACTCGTCGATGGAGCGCAGCAGGGCGTTGATGCCGACTTTGGCACGGGTTTTGGCATCGACCTTTTTGACGATCACCGCCGCGTAGAGGCTGTACTTGCCGCACTTGGAGGGCAGGGAGCCGGAGACGACCACTGAGCCAGCCGGTACGCGGCCGTAGTGGATTTCGCCGGTTTCACGGTCATAGATGCGGGTGGACTGGCCGATAAAGACGCCCATGGAGATGACGGAACCTTCCTCGACGATCACCCCTTCAACCACTTCGGAGCGGGCACCGATAAAGCAGTTGTCTTCGATGATGGTCGGGTTGGCCTGCAGCGGCTCCAGTACGCCGCCGATGCCGACGCCGCCGGAGAGGTGGACGTTCTTACCGATCTGGGCGCAAGAGCCGACAGTAGCCCAGGTATCGACCATGGTACCTTCATCAACGAAGGCGCCGATGTTGACATAGGAGGGCATCAGCACGGTATTGGGGGCGATAAAAGAGCCTTTGCGGGCGGTCGCCGGCGGCACCACGCGCACACCCGCTTCCTTGAACTGCTCGGCAGTGTAGTTGGAGAATTTGAGGGGAACCTTGTCGTAGTACTGGGCATCGTCGCCCTTGATGATGCCGTTGTCGTTGATGCGGAAGTAGAGCAGTACCGCTTTCTTCAACCACTGATGGACAACCCACTCACCGGCGATCTTCTCGGCAACCCGTGCCTTGCCAGAGTCCAGCAGGTCGATGGCTTGCAGGATGGCGGACTTGGTGGCGCTATCCACGGAGCCCGGAGTAATGGTGTCGCGGCGCTCGAAGGCCGCTTCAATGATCTGTTGCAACTCGGTCATGACAGGTTTCCTTTAAAAAATTCTGTTTGTTGTATCACACTTTTCCGACTGTTTTTAAGGGGTTGACCGGAATTCTTCCGGCCAGCGACCATTTCTTCATCCGGTGTGCGCCAACCAGTTGTTTGGTATGGCAAAAAACGCCCGACAATCAGCCTCTTTCGAATCACTCTTCGCTTAATCCAGTACCGACTGCTGGGGATTGAGCTGGTGTACCAGTCGCTCTTCCAGCTGCAGTTGCTGCTCCGCCGTCAGTGGCTCGCCATCGAGGCTGGTCAGGCTGAAAAAGTCCTCGACCCTCTCACCGAAAGTGGCAATTTTGGCGGCGTGCAGCGACAGTCCGCACTGCTGGAAAACGGCACCGATCCGCGCCAGCAGGCCGGGGGTATCGAGGGCAGTCAGCTCCATCAGGGTGTGACGGCTCTCCCCTTTATGAGGCAGGAAGACTACCCGGGTCGGTACGCTGAACTGGCGGTGGCGCCGTGACAACGGCTTGTTGCGCAGCACCAGCTTGCCCGGCTCCTGCAGCGCCTTCTCCAGCGCCTTCTTGATGGTGGCGGTACGGTTGGGGCTGATGGGTTCGCCGCTTGGCTCCAGTACCACGAAGGTATCGAGCACATAGTTGCTGCGCGAGTTCATGATCTGGGCGTCGTGGATGTTGAGGTTCTTCTGATCCAGTGCCGAGGCCACGGTGGCAAACAGATTCGGGGTATCGCGGCAGTAGATAAACACCTCGCTGCCGCCGCGGGTCGGGTGTTTGCCGATGATCACCAGCGGAGCCGGATTGTCGCCATGCTCGATGATGTGGCGGCAGTGCCAGGCGATCTGTTCCGGGCTGTGGCGCAGGAAGTAGTCGGCCTTGAAATCGGCCCAGAGCTGGTTGATCGCCTCTTCCGATACATCCCGTTGCGCCAGCAGTTGCTTGGCCTGACGCTGGTTTTCGCGAATGCGCAGCCGCATGTCGGGCGGGTTCTCCAGCCCCTGGCGCAGCGCCTTCTGGGTGGCGAAGTAGAGCTCCCGCAGCAGGGTGCCCTTCCAGTCGTTCCACAGGGTATCGTTGGTGGCGCAGATATCGGCCACTGTGAGGCAGTAGAGCAAGTCGAGATGCTGCTCGTCGCGCACCTTCTGGGCAAAGTCGGTGACCACGTCGGGATCGTAGATATCGCGGCGCTGGGCGGTGACCGACATCAACAGGTGGTGGCGCACCAGCCAGGCAACCAGCCGACTCTCGTAGCGATCGAGTCCGTGCAGCTGGCAGAACTCTAGCGCATCGACGGCGCCGAGTTCCGAGTGATCGCCGCGCCGCCCCTTGGCGATATCGTGAAACAGGGCGGCGATGCTGAGCAGCTCCGGTTTGCGCAGCCGGGTGAAGACCTCGTGGCAGAGCGGGTGGCTCTGGCGACTGGCCGGATTGGGAAACTGATGAATGTTCTTGAGCAGCCGATGGGTGTGCTCATCTACCGTGTAGGCGTGGAACATATCGAACTGCATCTGGCCGACGATCAGGTTCCATTGCGGCAGATAGGCCGCCAGAATGCCGTACTTGTGCATCAGGGTGAGCGGCAGGCCGATGCCGTTGGGGTGGCGCAGCAGCGCCATAAAGAGGCGACGGCAGTCGGGTAAGTCTTGCAACCAGCAGTTGAGTTTGCGGCGCGCCTCGCGCAGTTGGCGCAAGGTGGCCGAGTGGATACCCGCAATCTCGGGGTGTTGGGCCATCTGATAGAAGAGGCGCAGGATGGCGGCCGGTTCACGGCTAAACAACTCCGCATCCACCGCATCGATGAGGCGGCCACGGAGCTGGAACTCGTCGGAGAGGCGGCGCACATCCATGGCGGTGTTGCCGAGGATGGCTTCGTCAAACAGCTGCAGCAGCATCTCGTTGAGCTCGGAGACCCGCCGTACCGTCTGATAGAAGCGTTTCATCATCTGTTCGACCGGAGTGTTACCTTCCCCCTCGAACCCCAACATCTGGGCCACGGTGCGCTGGCGATCGAACAGCAGGCGGTTATCTCCCTTGTTTATGGCCATGTGCAGGGCGAAGCGCACCTTCCAGAGAAAATTCTGGCAGTCGAGCAGCTCGCGGTACTCGGCCCGATTGAGGAAGCCGTGGCTGGTCATCTCGAACAAGGTAGTGGCGCCGAAGTGGCGGCGGGCGACCCAGGCGAGGGTTTGAATATCCCGCAGGCCGCCCGGATTGCTCTTGAGATCCGGCTCCAGCTTGTAGGCGGTGCCGAGAAACTGCTGGTGCCGCTCCGCCTGCTCCTGGCGCTTGGCGCGAAAGAAGGCTTCGCTCGGCCAGAAGTGCTGGGGGCCGGTGGCCTCTTTTAGTTGCCGAAAGCCCTCCTGGCGACCTGTGATGTAGCGGGCCTCAATGAGGTTGGTGGCGACCGTGATATCGGCACGCCCCTGCTCGAGACACTCCGCCACGTTGCGCACCGCCTGACCCACCTCAAGCTTGAGGTCCCACAGCAAGGTGATGAACTCGCCGATGCGCAGTCCCAACACCTCGTCCAGCTCGTCGCCGTCATAGAGGATCAGCAGGTCGATATCGGAGTGTGGGTGCAGCTCGCCGCGGCCATAACCGCCTACCGCGATCAGGGTCAGATCGCTCTTGTCAAAGCCGAACTTCTGCCACAGGCGGCAGAGCAACTGATCCATATACTCGGAGCGGGTGGCGACCAGCTCGATGATGTTGTCGCCGGCATCAAAACGGGCGTGCAGCCAGCCGAGAAAGCGGCTCAGGTACTCTTTGCAGTTGTCGCGAGTGAGCTGGTCATCGGGTAACAAATGGGGGGAAAGCAGGCTGGCGTCCATGGCATCTCACACGCAAGTGGCAGGCAAACGGCTGAAACAGAAGTAAAAACCCCGGCGCTTTGGAAGTTCAGGGCCGGGGTTCGATGTTAGCTGTGTTTGATGAAGCGGTCGATAGTGTCATCGGGGCGCAGGGTGAGCACCTCGCAGCCATCATCGGTCACCAGCAGGGTGTGTTCCCACTGGGCGGAGTCGCCGCCATCCTTGGTGGTCACGGTCCAGCCATCCTTCGGATTGACCTTGCAGTGATACTTCTTGCTGTTGACCATGGGCTCGATGGTGAAGCACATGCCCGCTTTCAGCTCCAGCTTGCCGCTGTTGCGGTAGTGGAGGATCTGCGGCTCTTCGTGGAACTCGGCACCGATGCCGTGACCGCAGTAGTCACGCACCACGGAGAAACCGGCCTTCTCGACGATGGGCTGAATAACAGCGCCAATCTCGGTGATGCAGGCACCCGGACGCACCTTCTTGATGGCGGCGTAGAGGCTCTCTTGCGCAACCTTGCAGAGCTGGCGGCGCAGCGGGGTGGTCTCGCCCACGATGAACATGGCCGAGGTGTCACCGTGGTAACCATCCTTGATAACGGTGATATCCAGGTTGATGATGTCGCCATCGCGCAGCTTCTTGTGATTCGGGATACCGTGGCAGATCACATCGTTCACCGAGGTGCAGATGGATTTGGGGAAGCCGTGGTAGTTGAGCGGAGCTGGAACAGCCTGTTGTACGTCGACAATATAGTCGTGGCAGAGGGTGTTCAGTTCGTCAGTGGTGACGCCAGCTTTGACATGGGGCGCAATCATGACCAGCACATCGGCGGCCAATTGGCCGGCAACGCGCATCTTTTCAATCTCTTCCGGTGTCTTGATTTTAATGGACATGGGATCTCTCTTGCGGCCTGCCGCTGGGCCTGCGAGGGCAGACAGGACAGGTAATGAAAAATAGATGCGTTTGCAATCAGGGCAAAATTTTATCCGCAACCCCCGCGTACTTCCAGTGTGATTGTCATCACAACGTCAAATCGGCGTCGCAGCATCCTCTGGCGGGATCCATATTTACACCTGTTTAGGGTGTTGGCCGGTGGTGTCCTGAACAAAGTTATGGTATAAAGCGCGCCGGAATGGGGAACTTGCGTCCCGATTTCATCACCCTTACTTAAACAACACACACACATCGACACATATGCCGGGGTGCCTTAACGGGTCGGTTATATGGGATGTGTGGAGGCCTAACCCCAATACAGAGGTATAAAATGGCTAAAGTTTCTATGCGCGACATGCTGCAAGCCGGCGTTCACTTCGGTCACCAGACTCGTTACTGGAACCCGAAAATGAAATCCTACATCTTCGGTGCCCGCAGCAAAGTTCACATCATCAACCTGGAAAAAACCGTTCCGATGTTTGACGATGCCATGAACTTCATCAGCTCCGTAGCTGCCAAGAAAGGCAAGGTACTGTTCGTTGGTACCAAGCGTGCCGCGTCTGAAGCCGTAAAAGAAGCCGCTGAGCGTTGCGACCAGTTCTATGTAAACCACCGCTGGCTGGGCGGTATGCTGACCAACTGGAAAACCGTTCGTCAGTCTATCAAGCGCCTGAAAGATCTGGAAACCCAGAGCCAGGACGGTACCTTCGACAAGCTGACCAAGAAAGAGGCGCTGATGCGTACTCGCGAAATGGAAAAGCTGGAGAAGAGCCTGGGTGGTATCAAGAACATGGGCGGCCTGCCTGACGTTCTGTTCGTTGTCGATGCCGACCACGAGCATATCGCTATCAAAGAAGCCAATAACCTGGGTATCCCGGTAGTTTCCATCGTTGATACCAACTCCAACCCGGACGGCGTTGACTATGTCATCCCGGGTAACGACGACGCTATCCGTGCCGTACAGCTGTACCTGAATGCTGCTGCTGACACCGTACTGGAAGCTCGCGCTCAGGACATCGTTGTTCAAGCCGAACAAGATGGCTTCGTTGAAGCTGAGTAATTGATAAGGACTGTAAAGCCCTTATTAACCAAGCTGATGTAATTGGTTAGCAGGGGCCCTTGTGGCCCCTGTTTCTTGTCAATTCAAGACCGAGGATACTGGACATGGCTAACGTTACTGCCGCCCTGGTAAAAGAACTGCGCGAGCGCACTGCCGCTGGCATGATGGATTGCAAAAAAGCACTGGAAGAAGCTGCTGGTGATATCGAGCTGGCAATTGAGAACATGCGCAAATCCGGTCAGGCCAAAGCCGCCAAGAAAGCTGGCCGTATCGCCGCTGAAGGCGTTATCTTTGCTCGCACCGAAGGCAACGTTGCCGTCATGATCGAGCTGAACAGCGAAACCGACTTCGTCGCCAAAGATGCCAGCTTCATGGCAATGGGCCAGAAGATCGCTGACATCGCTGCGACCCAGAAAATTGCTGACGTTGACGCGCTGAAAGCCGCTGACTTCGGTAACGGCGAATCCGTCGAGCTGACCATCACCAACCTGATCGCCAAGATCGGTGAGAACATGAACCTGCGTCGCGTGATGCTGGTTGAAGGTGACAACCTGGGTACCTACGTTCACGGTTCCCGCATTGGTGTTATCACCAAGCTGACCGGTGGTTCTGCCGAGCTGGCCAAAGATCTGGCCATGCACGTTGCTGCCAACAGCCCGCAATTCGTCAAGCCTGAAGACGTGTCTGCTGAAGTCGTTGCCAAAGAGCGCGAAATCCAGATCGACATCGCCATCAACTCCGGCAAGCCGAAAGAGATCGCCGAGAAGATGGTTGAAGGCCGCATGAAGAAGTTCACCGGTGAGGTTTCCCTGACTGGTCAACCGTTCGTGAAAGATCCTTCCATGACCGTTGCCGAGCTGCTGAAGAAAGAAGGCGCTGACGTTGTTTCCTTCACCCGTTTCGAAGTGGGCGAAGGCATCGAGAAGCAAGAGACCGATTTCGCTGCTGAAGTTGCAGCCCAAATCGCGGCCGCTCAAAAGGCCTAATCGAACCGGTTTTTCCGTTTCCCCAGACCGCGACTTATGTCGCGGTCTTTATATGACCAGGAATCAGTGACATGAGTACCAATCCCAAACCTGCATACAGACGTGTTCTTCTGAAGTTGAGTGGTGAAGCCCTGCAAGGATCCGAGGGTTTCGGCATTGATCCGGCGGTGCTGGAGCGGATGGCCCAAGAGATCAAAGAACTGGTTGAGTTGGGTGTTCAGGTCGGTCTGGTCATCGGTGGCGGCAACCTGTTCCGTGGTGCCGGTCTTGCCAAAGCGGGCATGAACCGCGTGGTGGGCGACCACATGGGTATGCTGGCAACCGTGATGAACGGTCTGGCCATGCGTGATGCCCTGCATCGTGCTTATGTGAATGCCCGTCTGATGTCTGCCATCTCCCTGCAAGGCGTCTGCGACTCCTACAGCTGGGCCGAGGCAATCAGCCAGCTGCGTGCTGGCAAAGTCGTTATCTTCTCTGCCGGTACCGGCAACCCCTTCTTCACTACCGATTCTGCGGCTTGCCTGCGCGGGATCGAGATCGAAGCTGACGTGGTACTCAAAGCCACCAAGGTTGATGGTGTATACAACGAAGATCCGGTCAAGAATCCGGATGCCGTGCTGTATCATGAACTGAGTTATGATGAAGTTCTTGAAAAAGAGCTCAAGGTGATGGATCTTGCTGCCTTTACCCTGGCACGTGACCATGATCTGCCGATCCGCGTGTTCAACATGAACAAACCGGGTGCCCTGCGCCGGGTTGTCATGGGTGAACCGGAAGGCACTCTGATCCACCACGTTGGTAAATAAGATAAAAGTGAGCCACCTGGCGCTCTTATCCTATCCATCACGTCAGTAAATAAGATAGACACGGGCCGTGTAGCGGCTCGTTCGCCAAAAGGAAAACCACTGTGATCAACGAGATTAAAAACGACGCCAAGGACCGTATGGGCAAGAGCGTAGAAGCGCTCAAGACTCAAATGTCCAAGATCCGTACCGGCCGCGCTCATCCGAGCCTGCTCGACGGCATCCAGGTTGAGTATTACGGTGCTGCCACTCCGCTGAAACAGTTGGCCAACGTCGTGGCAGAAGATGCTCGCACCCTCTCCATCTCCATTTTTGACCGCTCCATGATCCAGGCGGTAGAGAAGGCGATCCTGACCTCCGATCTGGGCCTTAACCCGTCCAGCAATGGCCAGACCCTGCGCGTACCGCTGCCGCCGCTGACCGAAGAGCGCCGTCGTGACCTGACCAAGATCGTCCGTGCCGAAGCGGAAAACGCCCGTGTTGCCGTGCGCAACATCCGTCGTGACGCCAACGCCGATCTGAAAGCGCTGCTGAAGGACAAAGAGATCTCCGAAGACGACGACCGTCGCGCCCAGGAAGAGATCCAGAAACTGACCGACTCCTACATCAAGCTGGTCGATGAGGCCCTTGCCGTAAAGGAGAAGGAGCTAATGGAAATCTAACCGTCTGAAAGGTATATTACGAGCGCCGTGTAGTGCCCCTGCACGGCGCTTTTGTCTTTGTGGGAGAATTACATGTCGCTTTTGGCTGCGTTGGGTGATTGTGCCAACTCGTCTTTACCCCGTCACGTCGCCATCATCATGGATGGTAACGGTCGCTGGGCCCAGAACCGAGGCAAGATGCGGGTTTATGGCCACAAGGCGGGCGTCAAGTCAGTGCGCGAGGCCGTTACCTTTGCTGCGCGTGCCAAGATCGAGGCATTGACCCTGTTTGCATTCTCCAGCGAGAACTGGCGCCGCCCGGAAGGGGAGGTCAGTGCCTTGATGGAACTGTTCATCACAGTGCTGGGTCGTGAGGTGCAGAAACTGCACAACAACGGGATCCGGCTCAAGGTGATTGGCGATACAGCTCGCTTTAGTGAGCGGTTGCAGGCCAAAATCGCCAAGGCGGAAGCCTTGACCGCCAATAACAAGGGGTTGACCCTGAACATTGCGGCCAACTATGGCGGCCAGTGGGATATCGCCCAGGCGGCCCGCAAGCTGGCTAAAGCAGTGGCGGCCGGTGAACTGGCCGCTGACGACATTGATGAATCCATGTTGACCCGCGAGGTTTGCATGGCCGATCTGCCACCCGTGGACCTGTTGATCCGCACCGGTGGCGATCATCGCATCAGCAACTTTGTGTTATGGCAGCTCGCCTATGCCGAGCTCTATTTTACCCCGGTATTGTGGCCCGATTTCAACGAGGCCGAGTTCAGTGAGGCGGTCGCCTCTTTCGTTGCCCGCGAGCGTCGCTTCGGTTGCACGGGTGAACAGATACGGGAATTGATCGCCGAGCAGCAGACCGGCTAAACCCCGCTCCCAAGAGAGAGGTTTCTTTTGCTAAAACAACGAATTATTACTGCTTTGATGTTGATCCCCCTGGTGTTGGGGGCGCTCTTCTTTCTGCCATTGAAATTTTTTGCCCTGTTGGCTGCGCTGGTGTTTTTGTTGGCCAGTCGCGAATGGAGCGGGTTTGTCTCTGCTGCTCCGCAGCAATGGTTACCCATCGTATTTTGTCTGTTACTCGGTGCCAGCCTCTTTTGGCTGCCGGTGGAGCAACTCTGGACGCCCCACCTGCACCCCCTCGTGATGGGCGTGCTCTGGACAGCGGTAAGCTGGTGGCTGCTGGGTCTGCTGCTGGTGCTGCGCTATCCCCAAAGCGCCAAGCTGTGGAAAGAGTCTATCTGGCTCAAGTCGCTGTTTGGTCTGGTGACCCTGGTTCCCTTCTTCTGGTCGCTGGTCGCCATCCGTGGTTACAACTTTTACCATGACCCCATGATGGGCGCCTGGATCCTGTTGTTCGTGATGGGACTGGTCTGGGCGGCAGATTCTGGCGCGTATTTTTTCGGCAAGGCGTTCGGTAAGCACAAGCTGGCACCGGCTGTGAGTCCGGGCAAAACCATCGAAGGAATGTGTGGCGGCCTCTTTACCGCCAGCCTGCTGGCCATCGGTGTTACCTGGTCGATGGGATTTGTTCCTGCCAAGATGATCACCGTGCTGTTTTGCTCTCTGCTGGCGGTGCTTGCCTCCGTACTCGGCGATCTGACCGAGAGCATGTTCAAGCGTGAAGCAGGCATCAAGGACTCCGGCACCCTGTTGCCGGGTCATGGCGGCATTCTCGACCGGATCGACAGCCTGACCGCCGCCCTGCCGGTGTTTCTGCTCAGTTATCTGCTACTCAGTCAGGAGTTTTGATGCACAAGTCACTGGTTATTCTGGGGGCCTCCGGCTCCATTGGTCAGAGTACCTTGAAAGTGCTGCGCCATAACCCGGGCAGTTGGCAAGTGTTGGCGTTGACCGCGGCCCGCAACGTGGATGCCATGTTGCGGGACTGCCTCGAATTCTCTCCCCGTTTTGCCGTGATGGTCGATGAGGATGCCGCCCGTGAACTGGCTGCCCGTCTGAAAGCGCACGGCAGTGCGACCCGGGTCATGTCTGGTGCAGCAGCCCTTTGCGAGGTTGCCGCTCACCCCGATGCCCATAGCGTGATGGCCGCCATCGTCGGTGCGGCCGGACTGGCCCCGACCATGGCCGCGGTACGTGCCGGCAAGCGTATTTTGCTGGCCAACAAGGAGGCGCTGGTGATGTCCGGTGCTTTCTTCATGGAGGCCGTGCGCGAGCATGGTGCCGAGCTGCTGCCCATCGACAGCGAACACAATGCCATCTTCCAGTGTCTGCCGACTGCAGTGCAGCGCCATCCCGGTTTTTGCGATCTGGCGGCGGCGGGGATCAGCAAGATTTTGCTGACCGGTTCTGGCGGTCCGTTCCGTTACACCGAGATCAGCGAGCTGGCCAAGGTGACGCCGGCGCAGGCCATCGCTCATCCCAACTGGTCGATGGGGGCCAAGATTTCGGTCGACTCCGCCACCATGATCAACAAGGGGCTGGAGTACATCGAGGCGCGCTGGCTGTTCAATGCGGCGCCCGAGCAGATCCAGGTGGTGATCCACCCGCAGTCGGTGATCCACTCCATGGTGCAGTACAAGGATGGCTCCGTGCTGGCTCAGCTTGGCAATCCGGATATGTGTACCCCCATCGCCCATGCGCTGGCTTATCCCAATCGCATCTCCTCCAGTGTGGAACCTTTGGATTTCTTCAGTGTCGGAGAGTTCAGCTTTATCCGGCCTGATTACGATCGCTACCCCTGTCTGGCGCTGGCCATCAATGCCTGCCAGAAGGGACAAGCGGCGACTACTGCGCTTAATGCAGCCAACGAGGAGGCGGTTGCCGCCTTCCTGGCCGGGCGCATCGGTTTTATGGATATTGCCCGGATCAACGAGGCAGTGATGCTGGCGCTGGAGAGCAGCGCCGTCGGCTCGCTCGATGATCTGTTTGCCCTGGACGGTGCGGCAAGAGCCCGTGCTCACACTTTGATTGAGGAGCTTGGCTGATGGGCGGTGTGTTGTGGAATATCGGTGCCTTTGTTGTTGCGCTGGGCCTGCTGGTCGCAGTGCACGAGTTTGGTCACTTCTGGGTGGCCCGTCGTTGTGGCGTCAAGGTTGAGCGCTTCTCCATCGGTTTTGGCAAGGCGATCTGGCGCAGGATGGGTAAAGATGGCACCGAATATGTGCTGGCGCTGATCCCGCTCGGTGGTTACGTCAAGATGCTGGATGGTCGGGTCGACGAACTCAAACCCGGTGACGAGCAGTATGCCTTTAACCACAAGAGTGTCTGGGCGCGGATGGCGATTGTTGCCGCAGGTCCTATGGCCAACTTCGTCTTTGCCCTGTTTGCCCTCTGGCTGATGTTTATTATCGGGGTGCCGAGCGTCAAGCCGGTGATCGGTGAAGTGCGTCCGGCATCTATCGTTGCCGAGGCGGGTGTGCTGCCGGGGATGGAGATTGTCGGGGTCGGCGATGAGCAGACCGGCGACTGGGAGAGCGTCACCTACGCCCTTATCAGCCATCTGGGTGACGATGCTGTGACTCTCAAGGTGCAGGCACCCAATACCAGCTATGCCACCGATAAAACCTTGTCGCTGACCGGCTGGACCTTCGATCCGGATAAAGAGTCGCCCATCGGCAGCTTGGGAATTGTCCCCTTGAGTGGCAAAGTGCTGCCAGTCGTGGCTGCCGTGGTGGCCAAGAGTGCCAGTGAAAAGGCGGGGCTGCAGGTTGGTGACCGTATCAAACAGGTCGGCGATCAGCCTATTACCGCGTGGGCCCAGTTTGTCGAGCTGGTGCAGCAGGCTCCGGGCGAACCCCTTCAAGTGGTGGTTGAGCGCAACAACAGTGATCTCAACGTGACCCTGACCCCGGATAGCCGCAAGATGCAGGGCAAGCTGGTGGGATTCGTCGGTCTCTCACCGCAACTGGTTCCATTACCGGATGAATATCGAATTCTGTTACAGTATGGGCCTTTGCAGGCGCTGTGGCATGGCGCGGACAAAACCTGGAGCCTGATCACGCTCACCTTTGACATGATTGGCAAGTTGATCGGTGGCATCGTGTCGCTGGACAACCTGAGCGGCCCCATCTCCATTGCCAAGGGCGCCGGCAGCAGTGCCGACTATGGTCTGGTCTATTTCTTGAGTTTTCTGGCGCTCATCAGCGTCAACCTGGGGATTATCAATCTGTTCCCCCTGCCGGTGCTCGATGGTGGCCATCTGGTCTATTTCCTGATCGAAGCGGTCACCGGCAAGCCGGTATCAGAGAAAATACAGGAAGTGGGTTTCAGGATCGGCGCCGCCATTCTGATGTTATTGATGGGCATTGCGCTGTTTAACGATTTCGCTCGCCTCTGAGGCCAGAGCATCAACAAGGACACATAAGAACAAAATGGCTGTTAAAAAAGCATTGGTGTTGAGTTGCCTGCTGGGTGCCAGTTTCCTGGCCCAGGCGGCCCCTGCCTCTTTTGTGGTGCAAGATATCCAGGTCGAAGGTCTGCAACGGGTGACCCTGGGTGCCGCACTGTTGAACCTGCCGATCCGGGTCGGTGATACCGTCGACTCCGTGGCACTGGCCAGCGCCATCAAAAAGCTCTATGCCTCGGGTAACTTCGAGGATGTGAAGGTTTACCGTGACGGCCAAGTGCTGCAAGTGATGGTCAAGGAGCGTCCGACCATCTCCAGCATCGAGTTTGCCGGCAACAAGGATATCAAAGAGGAGCAACTGACCCAGAGTCTGGAGTCCTCCGGTATCCGTGTGGGCGATCCGCTGGATCGCACTGTGCTCACCTCCCTCGAGAAGGGACTGGAAGATTTCTACTATGGCGTGGGTAAATACTCCGCCAAGGTCAAGGCCATCGTCACCCCGTTGCCGCGCAACCGGGTCGATCTCAAGTTCACCTTCGTGGAAGGGGAGGCGGCCAAGATCCAGCAGATCAACATCGTCGGCAACAGCGTATTCCCTGAAGAGAAGCTGATTGCCCAGCTCTCCCTGCGCGACGAAGTGCCCTGGTGGAACTTTACCGCCGACCAGCGCTATCAGAAGCAGAAACTGGCCGGTGATATCGAGACCCTTCGCTCCTACTACATGGACCGCGGCTATATCCGCTTCCAGCAGGAGTCTACCCAGGTCTCCATGACCCCCGACAAGAAGGGCGTCTACGTTACCCTCAACATCAAGGAAGGGGATCAGTACAAGGTTTCCGGTGTCCAGCTCAAGGGTGACCTGATCGATCGCGGTGGCGAGATGAAGGGATTGATCCCGATCGCCATCGGCAGCACCTACTCCGCCAGCCAGGTGACTCATACCGAAGAGGTGCTCTCCAAGTTCCTCGGCCGCTACGGCTACGCCTATCCGAAAGTGGTCACCTTCCCGCAGATCAATGACAAAACCAAGGAAGTGGAGCTGATCGTCAACGTTGAGCCGGGCCCCCGTGTCTATGTGCGCAATATCAACTTCAGCGGTAATGCCACCACCGAAGATCAGGTGCTGCGTCGCGAGATGCGCCAGATGGAAGGCACCTGGCTCTCTTCCGACAATATCGAGCAGTCCAAGAGCCGTCTCAACCGCCTTGGCTACTTCGAGAGCGTCGAAGTGGACACCAAGCGGGTGCCTGGCAACGATGACCTGGTCGATCTCGACTTCAAGGTCAAGGAGCAGCCAGCAGGCTCCATCAACGCAGGTATTGGTTACGGCACCGAGTCAGGTCTGAGCCTGCAGGCAGGGATCTCCCAGGACAACTTTATGGGTACCGGTAAAAAGGTCTCCATCAACGCCAGCACCAACGACTACTCCAAGAACGTTGACCTGAGCTACAACGACCCCTACTTCACCGTGGATGGTGTCAGCCTGGGTGGTCGTGTCTACTACAACCAGTTCCGCGCCGATGATGCCGATATCGTTGATTACGAGAACGAAACCATCGGTTTCCGTCTCTCCAGCGGCTTCCCGGTCAATGAGTTCAACCGTCTCGACTTCAGTACCGGTATTGAAAGCTCCAAGTTGAGTCGGCCGACCTTTAGTAACGACAAATTCCAAGAGTGCATCAGGGACAATCCACCAACGTCCAGTAATACTTATTGCTACGACCAGTGGAATGATAATCGTCAGTCAGTACAGATGGATCAGTTCTGGGATCTCTATGCCAAGGGTGAGGATAGTGTTGATTTCGTGACTGTTGATCTCACCGCTGGTTGGACCCGTTCCACTCTGAACAAGGGGATGTTCCCGACCGCTGGTGACCGTCAGCGTGTCAACGGCAAAATCACTATTCCTGGCATGGATCTGCAGTATTACAAACTCTCTGCCGAAGATGCCCACTACTTCCCGCTCGATGCGGATCATAGCTGGGTGATGATCGGCAAGGGGCGCGTCTCCTACGGTAACGGCTATGGCGATAGCAGCATGCTGCCGTTCTTCGAAAACTACTATGCCGGTGGTTTCGATACGGTACGTGGCTTCAAGAGCAATACCATTGGTCCCAAGGCTATTTACGCGACCTATAAGCCGCCGGTCTGTGTTGGAACCTCTTGTCAAGCACCAGAACCTACTGGCAATTACGAAGGCTCGGATACTTCAGTCGGTGGTAATGCCTTGGCGGTTGCCTCCTTCGAGCTGGTCTTCCCGACCCCGTTCGTTTCCGAGACCTACCGTCCGCAGATCCGTACCACCGCATTTATTGATGCAGGTACAGTCTGGAGCACTGATTTTGCTAACAGTGCTTATACCTGCGATCCCAGCGGTAATGCCAACTGTAGCTATGTGAGTCAAGACTACTCCAGCCCGGGCAATATCCGGGTCTCTGCTGGTGTCTCCCTGCAGTGGCTCTCGCCGATGGGCCCGCTGGTGTTTGCCTTGGCCAAGCCGATCAAGAAATATGAAGGGGATCGCACCGAGTTCTTCTCCTTCAATATCGGTCGTACTTTCTAAGCAGAGTTTCACCCCCACCCATGCGGTGGGGGTCTTCAATGATGGGACGCGCGGTATGCGTGCCTCACCAGGTAACAAGACGGTCCTAACGCCGCTTGCATAATCGGGTAAATCAGGTAGCCCTCGCCATGAGGGAACAAGGAGTAAGTGTGAATAAAGCGTTGAAAGTAGCTGGTTTGAGCTTTGCACTGATGGCTGCCGGCATGGGTTCTGCCTTCGCTGAGACCAAGATCGCCGTGGTGGATATGGGCGAAGTCTTCCAAAAGCTGCCCCAGCGTGAAGCCGTTGCAGCCAAGCTGAAAAGCGAATTCGAGCCGCGCATGCGTGAGCTGCAGAAGCTGGAACAGGAAGGCCAGAAGCTGGTCGAGAAGTTCCGCAAGGATGAAGCCTTCATGAGCGCCGAGCAGAAGAAGCAAAATCAGGAGAAGCTGGCCAAGCTGCAGATGGAGTTCAACCAGAAGCGTCAAGCCTTTGAGCAGGACAACGGTCGCCGTCAGTCCGAAGAGCGCAACAAGATCCTGACCAAGGTGCAGGCTGCCATCGATTCCATCGCCAAGAGCAATGGTTACGATCTGGTGCTGGAGCGCAATGCCGCCCCGTATGCCGCCAGCAAGCTGGACATCTCCGGCCAGGTTATTTCTCAGGTAAGCAAGAGCAACTAATTGATGGCATTCACTCTCGCACAGCTGGCCCAGCAACTGGGGGCCCAGGTCCATGGCGACGGAACCCTGGAAATCCGCAAGGTAGCGACACTGGAAAAGGCCGGGGAGGGGGATATCACCTTCCTGTCCAACAAAAAGTACCGGCACTATCTGGAGCAGAGCAAGGCGACCGCCGTGCTCATTACAGAAGCGGATCTGCCATTTTGTCCCACCAATGCCCTGGTGCTCAAAGACCCCTATGTGGGCTTTGCCCGGGTAGCCCAACTGCTGGACACCACCCCGCAGCCGGCCACGGATATTCATCCGAGCGCCGTTATCGCGGCTGACGTGCAACTGGGCGAGAGAGTGGCTATCGGCGCCAATGCAGTGATCGAATCCGGCGTCGTGCTGGGTGACGATGTACGCATTGGCCCGGGCTGTTTTGTTGGCAAAAATACCCGGCTGGGAGCGCGCTCCCGGCTGTGGGCCAACGTCACCCTCTATCACAATGTGACCATGGGCACCGACTGTCTGGTTCAATCCGGCACAGTGATCGGCGCCGATGGTTTCGGTTATGCCAATGAGCGTGGTGAGTGGATCAAGATCCCCCAGCTCGGCGGTGTGACCATTGGCAACCGGGTCGAGATCGGTGCCTGTACCACCATTGACCGCGGTGCGCTGGAAGATACCCGCATCGCTGACAACGTCATCATCGACAACCAGTGCCAGATCGCCCACAACGTGGAGATCGGTTACGGCACCGCCGTGGCGGGCTCCACCGTGATGGCAGGTAGTCTCAAGGTCGGCAAATACTGTATCATTGGCGGCGCTTCCGTCTTTAACGGGCATATGGAGATCTGCGACCAGGCCACCGTTACCGGTATGGCCATGGTGATGCGACCCATTACCGAGCCCGGTGTCTACTCTTCCGGCATCCCTCTGCAAACCAATAAAGAGTGGCGCAAGACCGCCGCCCGGGTGATGCGTATCGAAGAGATGCACAAGCGGTTAAGCAAGCTTGAGAAGAAGCTGGATCAAGAATAATCACGATTGGTATAGGGTACTGTTTTGACTACTGAAAAGAAGAGCCTGGGTATCCAGGAAATCATGGATCTGCTGCCCCACCGTTATCCGTTTCTGATGGTGGATCGTGTAGACGACTACGAGATCAGCGATGAGCGCAAAACCCTGCGCGCCATCAAGAACGTCTCGTTCAACGAGCCGATCTTCCAGGGGCACTTCCCGGCCAAGCCGGTGTTCCCTGGCGTACTGATCCTGGAAGCGATGGCACAGGCCACCGGTATCCTGGCCTTTACCATGGTGGGCAAGCCGTCTCCCAACGAACTCTATTATTTTGCCTCAATCGACAACGCTCGCTTCAAGCGTCCGGTCGGCCCCGGTGACCAACTGGTGCTGGACGTGGAGTTCCTGAAAGAGCGTCGCGGTATTGCCAAGTTCACCGGTGTCGCCACCGTCGACGGTGAAGTGGTCTGTACCGCCGAGCTGATGTGCGCCAAACGCGAGGTTTAACACACGTGATCGACCAGACTGCCATCATTCACGATACTGCCATCGTCCATGAGTCTGCCGTGATCGGTAAAGGGGTTGAAATCGGCCCCTTTTCTGTCATCGGCGCCGAGGTGGAAATCGGTGACAACACCTGGGTAGGTTCCCATGTGGTGATCAAGGGCCCGACCAAGATTGGTCGCGGCAACAAGATCTTCCAGCACACCTCCATCGGTGAGGATTGCCAGGACAAGAAGTACGCCGGTGAGCGCACCTTCCTCGAGATTGGCGACAACAACGTCATTCGCGAGAACTGCACCTTCCACCGTGGCACCATTCAGGATCAGAGCCTGACCAAGGTGGGCAGCGGCAACCTGTTCATGGTCAACGTTCATGTTGCCCACGATTGCATCATCGGTGACAACTGCATCTTCGCCAACAACGCGACCCTGGCGGGCCACGTGGTGATCGGTGACTTCGTGATCTTTGGTGGTCTCTCCGCCATTCACCAGTTCGGTCGCGTCGGTTCCCACGCCTTTGTCGGTGGCTGCGCCGCCCTGAACAAAGACGTGCCGCCTTACGTGATGGCCGCCGGCAACTACGCCAAGCCGTTCGGGGTCAACTCCGAAGGTCTGCGTCGCCGCGGTTTCAGCGCCGAGGCCATCTCTGCCGTCAAGCGTGCCTACAAAGAGATCTTCCGCTCCGGCAAGACCATCGAAGAGGTGCTGCCGGTGCTGATCGAGATGGCGCAAGCCGAACCGGCCGTCCAGCTCTATGTGGACTTCCTCAAAGATAACGAGCGCGGGATCATCCGTGCCTGATCCGGTTCGTATCGGTATCGTCGCCGGAGAAGTCTCCGGCGACATCCTGGCTGCCGGTCTGGTGCGCGAGCTGCAAGCCCGCTACCCGGATGCGCAGTTCGAAGGGATCGCCGGGCCGCGGATGCAGGCCCTCGGTGTCAAGGCCTTGTTCGAGATGGAAGAGCTCTCCGTCATGGGGATCACCGAGGTGCTGGGCCGTCTGCCGCGCATCCTCAAGGTTCGTCGCGAACTGCTGCGCCACTTTATTGCCAATCCGCCCGATATCTTCATCGGCGTGGATGCACCGGATTTCAATATCGGAGTGGAGCTGAAACTGCGCCGCGCCGGTATCAAGACGGTTCACTATGTCAGCCCCTCTGTGTGGGCCTGGCGCCAGAACCGCATTCACAAGATCAAGGCCGCTACCGACATGGTGCTCGCCTTCCTGCCGTTCGAGAAAGCCTTCTACGACCGCTTCGACGCCCCTTGCCGTTTTGTCGGTCACACCATGGCGGACGATATTCCGCTGGTGCCGGATCAGGCCGCCGTGCGTCGCAATCTCGGTATCGATGCCAATCGCCGCTGGCTGGCGGTGCTGCCGGGCAGCCGCACCGCAGAAGTGGGCTTTATGTCTCCCCTGTTTCTCGAAGCGTGCAAACACCTGACGGTGCGCTATCCGGAGCTCGGCTTCATCGTACCGCTGGTCAACCAGAAACGGCGCGAGCAGTTTATGGCCATCAAGGCCGAGGTAGCGCCGGGTCTCGACATGGTGCTGCTGGAAGGGCAGGGCCGCGAGGCGATGATCGCCGCCGACGTGGTGATGCTGGCCTCTGGCACCGCGGCGCTCGAAGCCATGCTGGTGAAAAAGCCGATGGTGGTGGGCTACAAGCTCAAGCCCTTCAGCTATTGGCTGGCCCAGCGACTGGTAAAGACCGAATTTGTCTCTCTGCCCAACCTGCTTGCCGGTCGCATGCTGGTGCCGGAACTCATCCAGCACGAGTGCACCGCGGAGAATCTGGTGGAAGAGGTGAGCAAGTACTTCGAGCAAGACAACAGTGCGCTGGTCAACACCTTCACCGACCTGCACCAGCTGATCCGCTGCAATGCCGACTCGCAGGCCGCCGATGCGGTGGCGGATCTGCTCGGCAGATAACGCTATTTCGGACCGTCGATTGCGCCGCGCAGCCCGTTAATCCGTTTTCCGAGCGGTGATGCCGCGCCAGTCGACCCCTGTCAGGCCCCACGGGGCCTGTTTTGATTCAAGGCTACAAGATGATGATCGATATTCCTGACGACAAGCTGGTTGCCGGTGTGGACGAAGTGGGCCGTGGCCCCCTGGTGGGTGACGTGGTCACCGCTGCGGTCATTCTCGATCCCGCTAATCCGATCGCGGGGCTCAACGACTCCAAGAAGCTCTCCGAGAAGAAGCGCCTCGCCCTGTTTGACGAGATCAAAGAGAAGGCGCTCGCCTGGGCCATCGGTCGCGCCAGCCCGGAGGAGATCGACGAGCTCAACATCCTGCATGCCACCATGCTGGCGATGCAGCGAGCCGTGGCGGAGTTGAAGGTCACCCCTGAGCTGGTCTTTATCGATGGCAACCGTTGCCCTGCATTGCCGATGGAAGCGCGCGCCGTGGTCAAGGGCGATAGTCTGGTGGCCGCCATCAGTGCCGCTTCGATCCTCGCCAAGGTGACCCGCGACGGCGAGATGACCGAGCTGGACAGCCGTCATCCCGAATATGGTTTTGCCCGCCACAAGGGTTATCCGACCGCTGAGCACCTCGCCATTCTGGCCGAGCGTGGCCCGTTGCCCGAATATCGCAAGAGCTTCAAGCCGGTGCGCCGCGCACTGGGGATCGAGTAGACCATGCCATTTAGTTTGAGCAGCGAGAGGAGATGACGATGGCTGACCCCCGTTTTATCCACCTGCGAGTCCACTCCGACTTCTCCATGGTCGATGGCCTGCAGAAGATCAATCCCATAGTCGGGGCGGCGGCGGCCAACAACATGCCGGCGCTGGCGCTGACCGATCAGATGAACATGTGCGGTCTGGTGCGCTTCTATGGCGCAGCCCACGGCAAGGGGATCAAACCCATCGTCGGTGCCGACTTCTGGGTGCAGAGCGATGAGCTCGGCGACGAGCAGTTCCGTCTCACCCTGCTAGCCATGGATAACGACGGCTACCAGAACATCACCCTGCTTATTTCCCGCGGTTACCAGCGCGGCCACGTGCAAGGGCGGCCGGTTATCGACAAGAGCTGGCTCGCCGAGCATGCCAAGGGGGTGATCGTCCTCTCCGGCGGCCGCGAGGGGGATGTGGGCAAGTTCCTGCTCAAGGGCAACCGCCAGATGACCGAGCAGTGCGTCGCCTTCTATCAGACTCACTTCCCGGATGCCTATTACCTCGAGCTGCTGCGCACCGGTCGCTCCGACGAGGAGGTCTATCTGCACATGGCGGTGGCCATTGCCACCGAGTTCGAGCTGCCGGTAGTGGCCACCAACGAGGTGGTGTTCCTCAACGCCGATGACTTCGACGCCCACGAGATCCGGGTCGCCATCCACGATGGCTATACCCTGATGGACAAACGCCGTCCCCGTCGCTACAGCCCCCAGCAGTACCTGCGTAGTCAGGAGGAGATGGCGGAGCTGTTTGCCGACATTCCCGAAGCGCTGGAAAACACGGTGGAGATCGCCAAACGCTGCAACGTGACGGTGCGTCTCGGCGAGTACTTCCTGCCCAACTTCCCGACCGGTGACATGACTACCGAAGATTTTCTGGTGGCCAAGTCGAAAGAGGGTCTGGAGGAGCGTCTCGAGTTCCTGTTCCCGGATCCGCAAGTGCGCGCCGAGCGACGTCCCGAGTATGACGAGCGTCTCGATGTCGAGCTGAAAGTGATCAACCAGATGGGCTTCCCGGGTTACTTCCTCATCGTGATGGAGTTTATCCAGTGGTCCAAGGACAACGGCATCCCCGTTGGTCCGGGCCGGGGGTCGGGGGCAGGTTCTCTGGTGGCCTACGCCCTCAAGATTACTGACCTCGACCCGCTGGAATTTGACCTGCTGTTCGAACGTTTCCTTAACCCCGAGCGGGTATCCATGCCCGACTTCGACGTCGACTTCTGCATGGACAGGCGCGACGAGGTGATTGAACACGTCTCCGACATGTATGGTCGGGATGCGGTCTCCCAGATCATCACCTTCGGCAGCATGGCGGCCAAGGCGGTGGTGCGGGACGTGGGCCGGGTGCTGGGCCACGCCTACGGCTTTGTGGATCGCATCTCCAAGCTCATTCCGCCGGATCCGGGCATGACGCTCGCCAAGGCATTCGAGGCCGAGCCCAAGCTGCCCGAGCTCTACGAGCAGGATGAGGAGATCAAGGACCTCATCGACATGGCCCGCCGCTTGGAAGGGGTAGTGCGCAACGCCGGTAAACACGCCGGTGGCGTGGTGATCGCACCCACCAAGATCACCGACTTTGCGCCGCTCTACTGCGATGACGAAGGCCATCACCCGGTCACCCAGTTCGACAAGAACGACGTGGAATACGCCGGCCTGGTGAAGTTCGACTTCCTGGGTCTGCGCACCCTCACCATCATCGACTGGGCGCTCGGCATGATAAACCCGCGTCTTGCCAAAGAGGGCAAGCCGCCGGTCGATATCGCCGCCATCCCCATCGATGACAAGAAGTCGTTTGACCTGCTGCAGCGCTACGAGACCACCGCGGTATTCCAGCTGGAATCCCGCGGCATGAAGGATCTCATCAAGCGGCTGCGCCCCGACTGCTTCGAAGACATGATCGCACTGGTGGCCCTGTTCCGACCGGGCCCGCTCCAGTCAGGCATGGTGGATAACTTCATCGACCGCAAGCACGGTAATGAAGCGATCTCCTATCCGGACGAGAAGTGGCAGCACGAGAGCCTGAAACCGATTCTGGAACCGACCTACGGCATCATCCTCTATCAGGAGCAGGTGATGCAGATCGCCCAGACCCTGGCTGGCTACACGCTCGGTGGCGCAGACATGCTGCGCCGGGCGATGGGTAAGAAAAAGCCCGAGGAGATGGCCAAGCAGCGAGCCGGTTTCGAGGAGGGCGCCGTCAAAAATGGCGTCGACGGCGAACTGGCGATGAAGATCTTCGATCTGGTGGAGAAGTTTGCGGGCTACGGCTTCAACAAATCCCACTCCGCCGCCTATGCGTTGGTCTCCTACCAGACCCTCTGGCTCAAGACCCACTTCCCGGCCGAGTTCATGGCGGCGGTTATGACCGCCGATATGGACAACACCGACAAGATCGTGACTCTGGTGGACGAGTGTCAGCGGATGGGGCTCACCGTGATCCCGCCGGATGTGAACACTGGCCGCTATCGCTTCTCGGTCAACGAAGATGGCCATATCGTCTACGGGATCGGGGCGGTGAAAGGGGTGGGTGAAGGCCCCATCGATGCGATCTTGAGCGCACGGGATCAGGACGGCCCATTCCGCGATCTGTTCGACTTCTGCAACCGGGTCGACATCAAGAAGCTCAACAAGCGGGTGATGGAGAAGCTGATCCTCTCCGGCGCCATGGATCGGCTCGGCCCCCACCGCGCCGCCCTGATGGCGACCCTGGAGGAGGCGATGCGGGCCGCCGAGCAGCACGCCAAGGCGCAGGCAGTGGGGCAGGTCGACATGTTCGGCGTGCTCACCGAAGAGATTGACGACGTCAAAAAGGCGTTTGCCAACGTGCCGCACTGGCCTGACAAGGTCTGGCTGGAAGGGGAGCGCGAGACCCTCGGGCTCTATCTCACCGGCCACCCCATCAACCAGTACAGCAGCGAATTGCGTCGTTATACCTCGGGTCGCCTGTGCGATCTGCATCCCACCTCCCGCGATACCGTGACCACGGCGGCGGGGCTGGTGATCGCGGCTCGCAGCATGGTGACCAAGCGTGGCAACAAGATGGGGATCTTCACCCTGGACGACCGTTCTGGTCGCCTTGATGTGACCCTGTTCAGTGAAGCGCTGGAAAAATATGAAGAATTGATGCAAAAAGACCGCATTTTGGTGGTTTCTGGACAGGTCAGCTTTGATGACTTCTCCGGTGGCCTTAAAATGTCGGCTCGAGAATTACTGGATATCAACGATGCGAGGGAGCGTTTTGCCAGAGCAATCCGCATCTCCCTCGATGAACAGCGGATTGATGATCGCTTTTTCCCGCGTTTGTGCGAGATTTTGGAGCCCGCCCGTGCCGGAGTCTGTCCGGTTCAGGTAAACTATCGTCGCCCCGGCTCCCGGGTGCGATTGACGCTCGGTACCGAGTGGCGGGTGACGCCCACCGATCAACTGATAGATGACTTGCGAGTCCTGCTTGGACGAGAGCGGGTTGAATTGGTTTTTGATTAGAGGTTCTAAGGCCCTATGAGTCTTTTTCTGGATTTTGAACAGCCGATTGCCGAGTTGCAGGCGCAGATTGATGAACTCAAACATGTGAGTGAAGGCAATCACGCCGTGGATCTGAAAGACGAGATCCGCCGGCTGGAGAAGAAAAACGAAGAGCTGACCAAAAAGATCTTCGGTGATCTGGGTGCCTGGCAGGTATCCCAGATGGCGCGTCATCCCCAGCGCCCCTACACCTTTGACTATATCGAGCATATCTTCACCGATTTTGACGAGTTGGCTGGCGATCGCGCTTATGCCGATGACAAGGCTATCGTCGGCGGCATCGCCCGTCTCGACGGTGAGCCGGTGATGGTGATTGGTCACCAGAAGGGTCGCGAGACCAAAGAGAAGATCAAGCGCAACTTCGGTATGCCGCGTCCGGAAGGGTACCGCAAGGCCCTGCGTCTGATGGAGATGGCCGAGCGCTTCAAGATGCCGATCATCACCTTTATCGACACCCCGGGTGCTTACCCCGGCGTCGGTGCCGAAGAGCGTGGCCAGTCCGAAGCGATTGCCCGCAATCTGAAGGTGATGGCCGGTCTGACTGTGCCGGTCGTCTGCACCGTGATCGGTGAGGGTGGCTCCGGTGGTGCGCTGGCAATCGGCGTTGGTGACCGCGTCAACATGCTGCAGTACTCTACCTACTCCGTCATCTCGCCGGAAGGGTGTGCCTCCATCCTGTGGAAGAGTGCTGACAAAGCTTCTGTGGCTGCCGAAGCGATGGGGATCACTGCCCAGCGTCTGAAAGAGCTCAAGCTGATCGACCACGTGATCGACGAGCCCCTCGGCGGTGCCCACCGCGATGTGGAGAAGATGGCCAAAAACCTCAAGGCTCGCATCAAGCAGGATTTGGACGCTCTGCGTCCGCTCGATACCGAGCAACTGCTGGAGCAACGCTACCAGCGTCTGCTGGGCTACGGTTACTGCTAAGCGCAGCCGTCACCCCCGAGTATTCAGGCCCCCGTCATCGACGGGGGTTTTTTATTGCTGATTACTTGTCTTGCGGTGATTGCCCCAATGCGCCCTGAAACGGCGCAGGTCTGCATTCGTGGGTGTGGGGCAGGGTTGGTATGCCACGCTGTTGGTGATGACTGTCATTAGCCTGCAGCATCCTTTGGCATCGCTAGCAGTGGCATGACAAGCCGCTTGCTCATCCGATTGCGGCAGAAAAAAGCGCCCCGACTGTGCGGAGCGCTTTTACAGGTGTCTGGCAGTATTACAGTTCGATCTCGTCTGTAAGACCTTCATAGGCGATATCGATGGATTGCAGCTCCTTCTGCAGGCGATGTTTGTCTTTCAACGCCTCGATTTCACGCCATTTACGTTTTTTTCCCGTTGTCCCGCGGCTACGCGAACCGAGTTCAACCACCTCGTCATAATCGAAGTTGAACATTTCCATGGCTCCCTCCTTGGTTTTTATCGTTTTCACCACCCGTATAACATAACGAATCTGAAATTAAAACGTTTTCGTGACGACTCTATGACAGCGCTAAAAAAGCCCATGAAAAAAAACCGGGCCCCTTGGTAGGGACCCGGTTTTTATCAGAAAAAAGAACCGATTACAGGCGGCTTGCCAGCATGGTTTCCAGCTTGCCCTGGTCGATGGCGAACATGCGGATGCCTTCGCCCAGCTTCTCGTGAGCCATGGCATCCTGGTTCAGTTCCCAGCGGAATTCAGCTTCGGTCATCGGAGTCGGTTTGGCCTTGCGCTCACCGGTGTAGTCCAGTTTGCGTACCACGGCGCCTTCGGTCTTGCTCAGCTCTTCCAGCAGGGCCGGGCCAATGGTCAGGCGGTCGCAACCGGCCAGTTCCAGGATCTCGCCGGTGTTGCGGAAGCTGGCGCCCATCACGACAGTCGGGTAGTCGTGCTGCTTGTAGTAGTTGTAGATGGAGGTGACGGAGACCACACCCGGATCTTCGCTGGCGGTGTAATCACGGCCATTTTTAGCCTTGTACCAGTCGAGGATACGACCCACGAACGGGGAGATCAGGAAGGCACCGGCTTCGGCACAGGCACGGGCCTGGGCGAAGGAGAACAGCAGGGTCAGGTTGCACTGGATACCCTCTTTCTCCAGTACTTCAGCGGCACGGATCCCTTCCCAGGTGGAGGCCAGCTTGATCAGAATGCGGTCGTTGCTGATGCCGGCTTCGTTGTAAAGACGGATCAGCTTGCGGGCCTTGGCGATGCTGGCTTCGGTATCGAAGGAGAGACGGGCATCCACTTCGGTAGAGATGCGGCCCGGAACGATCTTCAGCACTTCCAGACCGATGTTGACGGCCAGCTTGTCGCCCGCGTCGATGATTTGCTGTGCCTTGTCCTGGCTCTGGGCTTTGGCCCAGTTGATGGCGTCTTCGATCAGCGGAGCGTACTCGGGGATCTCGGAGGCCTTCAGAACCAGAGAGGGGTTGGTGGTGGCATCGATGGGCTGATAGCGTTTGATGGCTTCGATATCACCGGTGTCGGCAACAACAGTGGTCAGGGCTTTCAGCTGGGTTAATTTATCGGCCATAGCGAATATCATCTCTTAATGAGGGAGTAATCCCTGGGTTGCGGGCTTGAGACGGTGGTTCTGAAATAAAATTACAGGATCTTGGTGCCTCAGGCTCAGAAAAGCGCGATGGGGGCGGCCCATCGTCATTGCCTGCCTAATTAATACTGATGTGCTGCATCCTGCAATAGGGGCGCTTGGTTGTTAAACATTCAGGCTGTTGAGTTATCCCGCTTTATGGCGTGAAACTATATGATTAGTAAGGTTTTTTACATTTCATCCTGACCTCGCGCCGGTTTGCTTTCAGCTGAACTTTTTTAGCCAATATCTATATTTGTGTCGTCGATCACATAAATTATCTCGATACGTACTTGAAATTTAATTACAGCGAAAACGTTTGGCGAAATGTCGCCATTTGAAAGCCATTTCATGCAAGCGTTTGCGTTTTCGCATAGCTCATCAGGGATATATCAAAATGGTTCTCTTATGGGGCTTAATGGTGGCCTGTCTGATTGAATTATTGAGTTTGTTGAAAGTTTGCGATTTAAATGGAGCTTTATGGGCTTTTACCGTTCGTTTTTTGTGTCTCGCGTGACCGGGATCACTATTCCGGGCTCTCCCGCTGTGCTAGATTCCGCCCCTTTAGCGAAACGCTAATTAAACGACAGACAGAAAACGGTCAGCGCAGACTGGCCATGGATGTGAATAACAACGAGAGAATTATGGACACCTTGATTGCGATGCTAAACGACCTGATGTGGGGAGCCGTGCTCATCTACCTGCTCATCGGGGTCGGTATCTTTTTCACCTTCCGCCTGGGTTTTATCCAGATCCGTCACTTTGGCCACATGTTTTCCGTGCTGAAAAACAGCCGTAAATCGGACAACGCGGGCATCTCCTCCTTCCAGGCCCTCTGTACCAGCCTTGCCGCCCGTGTCGGCACCGGCAACCTGGCCGGTGTGGCTGTCGCCATCTATCTGGGTGGCCCCGGCGCCATCTTCTGGATGTGGTTGATTGCTTTTATCGGCATGGCGACTGCCTTCGTCGAAAGCACCCTTGCCCAGCTCTACAAGGTCAAGGATGAGGATGGCAACTACCGTGGTGGCCCGGCCTACTACATGGAGAAAGGCCTTGGCATGCGCTGGATGGGGGTGGTGTTTTCGCTCTGCCTGATCCTGGCATTTGGTCTGGTGTTCAACGCGGTGCAGGCCAACTCCATCAGTCTGGCGATGAAGGTGGCGTTTGGCATTCCTGACTGGGTCAGCGGTCTGGCGCTGGTGGCGCTCTCCGGCCTGATTATCTTCGGTGGCATTCGTGGCATCGCCCGTTTTGCCGAGCTGGTGGTGCCCTTTATGGCACTGGCCTACATCCTGCTGGCGCTGGTGATCGTGGCAATGAACATCACCGAGTTGCCCCATGTCTTCATGCTGATCATCAAGTCCGCCTTCGGGATTGAGCAGGCAGGCTCGGGTGCGCTGGGTTATGCCATCTCCCAGGCGATGATCAACGGTATCAAGCGCGGTCTCTTCTCCAACGAAGCGGGCATGGGCTCTGCGCCCAACGCTGCGGCGACTGCCACTCCCTATCCGCCGCACCCGGCCTCCCAGGGTTATGTGCAGATGCTGGGGGTCTTTATGGACACCATCGTTATCTGCAGCTGTACCGCCGCCATCATCCTGATGTCCGGTCAGTTTGAGCCGGGCTCCGGCGTGACAGGTGTCGAGCTGACCCAGCGGGCGCTCTCCTCCCAGATTGGCAGCGGTGGCAACATCTTCATTGCTGCGGCCATCTTCTTCTTCGCCTTCACCTCTATCGTGGCGAACTACTCCTATGCCGAGACCAATCTGGTGTTCCTCGAGCACAACCACAAGGGCGGCCTGATGCTGTTCCGGGTGTTCGTTCTGGGGATGGTGATGTTCGGCGCCGTGGGTGAGTTGCCGATTGTGTGGGCGATGGCGGATGTCTCCATGGGGCTGATGGCCATCGTCAACCTGGTGGCTATCCTGCTGCTCTCCAGCGTTGCCATCAAGCTGGCCAAGGATTACAACGACCAGCTCCGGCTGGGCAAGGTGCCCACCTTCGATGCCAACAAATACCCCGAGATCCGCTCCCAGCTGGAAGAGGGGATCTGGGACAATCCGACCAAAAAGTAACAAGCGGTGAGTCAAACCTCTTGATTAAAACCTGAAGGGGGAGCCGGTGGCTCCCCCTTCTTTTATGGCGCACTCGTTGGCTGTTGATCCCAGCGCCGAACGAGTTGCCTGATACGCCGTCGCAACTGGCGCCCGCAGCGCCCTTGTTGCCGGTCGCTGAGGGGGGCATAACGCCAGAGTCGATAGAGCCACGCACTCTTTAGCAGGGGGTGGGCAAGGTCGGGACGCAGCCGTGCCAGCCGTTCGCACCATGCCCCCATGCTCTCGGCGGGCTGGGGTGGGTAGCCACTGCGTTTGCCCCGTTTGAGCAGGGGCTGCCAGATACGCCGCTCTGGCGGCAGGCGGGCGGGCAACAGCAGGGGCAGGCTCACTAGCAGGGCGACCAGCATCAGGCTGGCGAGGATCAACCAGGGAGTGTGCCCCGCCAGTGCGGGCCAGCGCAGGCCGATTTGTTGCCAGAGCTGACCCGCATCGTAACCAATCACCCAGCGACTCCACTGGTAGTCGATATTGTTGCCCCACCAGCGCAGTTGATTGAGCAGGGCCCAGTTGCGATAACGCTGCAAAGCGAGGGGGTCGGCAGCGGTAAACTCGTCGCTCAGCGCCTCCCTCACGCCGCCTTCAATACGCTCCGGTGCCACTGCCGCAGTGGGGTCGATTCGCCGCCATGATCCCTCTTCATCGAGATACTCCACCCAGGCGTGAGCATCGAACTGGTGTACCGCCAGATAGTTGCCTGTGGGATTCCACTCGCCGCCGAGATAACCGGTGACCAGCCGTGCCGGAATACCGGCGGCGCGCAGTACGAAAGCGGTCGCCATGGCGTAGTGGCCGCAAAAGCCGCGCCGAGTATCGAACAGGAACTCATCCACCCCGTCACTGCCAAGTCGTGGCGGGGTCAGAGTGTAGTAATAGGATTGGCTGCGAAACTGCGCTAGCAGGGCGGCGACCAGCGCTGCGCGTTCTGGATAGCGCACAGCCAGCACTTGGCCATGGGCGCGCGCTCTCGGGTTGCCTCCGGCTGGCAGTTGCTGGTTGCGCTGGGCGGCTTGGTGGTCATCCTCTTGCTGCGCTTCGCCGCGGCCAATGCGATAGCGGATCGCCACCTCGCCGCTCCCCTGTCGATAGAGGGTGTCTAGAGGGGTTAGCAGCACCGGACCCGCCAGCAGGCGCGGTTCACTCAGAGCAAAGGCCCAGCGGTGGCGCTGGGGCTGGGCGATCACCTCGTAGCTCCCGGCGGGCAACGGACTATCTGCCAGTTGAGTGTTGGCCTGTGAAGAGGATGCCAGAAGGGTGAGCCCGGTTTGCACCGGCACTGTCTGCTGCCATGCTTTGACCTCGGGGCTCAGCAACCAGCGCTGGCCATCGAAAACTTCTTGGCGCATCACCGGAAAGTAGCGCTCGCGGGCAGGGGGTGGGCCATCGGCAAAAGTGACCCGAAACGCCAGTTCCGAGGAGTTGACCAGTTCGCTGATATCGCCGGGGGCCAGCTCTTCCGAGAGGCCCGACAGGGCAAGGCTGGTGGTGGGCATCTGCCAGAGGGGCGGCAACCTCGGCAGCAGCAAAAACAGGGTGATGAGCAGTGGAAGCGCCAGCAGCAGGGTACCACCCGCACTGCGCCAAGGCCGTTTCTGTTCGGGGGCGACGGCGGCCACCAGCGTGGTTACTGCCAGCCAGAGTGCTACTGTCATTCCGGCCGTCCAGCCGATGCTCTGTCGCTGCACCAACGCCAGCGCGATAAGAAAGAAGGCGAGCAGCAGTACCAGCTCGATATCCCGCTCGCGCCGTACCTCGATCATCTTGAGGCTATAGCCGAGCCAGAGCAGATTGATCAGGGCGGGCAGGGTGCCCAAGCCACGCCACTGTAGTCCCAGCAACAGCACAGTGGTGATGGCCAGCAGCGCCAACCAGCGGGTAGAAAGGGGCGGCCAGCCGCGCCACAGCATCATGGCCCGGATGCCGAGGGTTGCGGCGCCCACAGCCACTACCCAGATCTGCAGTTGGGGCCAGAGCGCCGCGACCAGCAGCAGCTGTTGCAGGGCGATGAGTGGCAGCAGGCGGCGGTTATCGAGCAGCATCCTGCGTGCTCTTATGTGGTGTGGCATCGAACTGGGCCAGTGCCAGCAGGCAGCGCTGCACAAAGGCGGCACCGCTATCGGGCCCCAGCGTCTGGTTTGTCAGCGTCAGGGTAAAGGGGATGCCCCGCTTGCCGTAATCGGCGCACCACCAGGCCAGCACCGCCAGCCGCTGCTCCAGATCCCCGCCTGCGACCCGCTGCAAGGTGAGGTGAGTGTCATCCTGCTGCGGTTCATGGAACTGTTTGGTCAGCAGGCCGCGCCCTTGGGCAAGTTGCTTCCAGGCGACTCGGCTCAGTGGCTCACCGGCCTGATGTGTCCGCAGGGTATCAAAGTCACCGAGGGGAGCTGGCGCGGGCTGGCCCTGATGCCCTTCGCTTTGGGTCGCATGTTCCCCTCTTAGTGCCCCGAACGCGGGTTTGGGGGAAAGCCAGCCCTCCAGCTGCAAGTCCAGCAGGGACCAGCAGCGAAACAGACCGAGGGGGTAGCGGCTCTCGACCCGCAATCGACCAAGGGGCACTGGCCCACGGCGCGAGCCCGATACTGGCAGGATAACTGAGCTGGCCACAGCGTCGGCCTGTGCCAGCCAGAGGGTGCCTTCGTTGAGGCTAAAGTGAAGTGCCTGTACCGGGCGCGGGCTCTGCACCAAGATACGGATAGGCAGCTGGCTACCCGCTTCCCCCAGCACCAGCGGGCCACCCAGCAGCTCCAGCCCCAGCAGGTTGCGGTGGGTGAGCCACATGGCTGCCATAAACAGGCTGCCGAGGCAGTAGGCCAGCAGCAGTACCAGATTGTTCTGGTAGTTGGTGCCTAGCAGATAGATGGCGAGCAGCACCAGCAGATAGAGCAGCCCCATGCGGGTGGGGAGGATAAAGAGGCTGCGGGTACCCAACGTGATCTGGCGGGCCGGGGGAATGCGGCGGTCGAGCCAGCGTCGCTGCCAGCGGGCTCGCCACTGCTGCCAACGGTTTAGCAATTTGCTCATCAGGGATTGTCCGGATCGACCCTGGCCAGCAGCCGCTGGCTCAGGGGACAGGCTTCGCCGTGCTGTACGCCAAAGCTGCCCCGCAGCCGATGCTCGGCCACATAGGGGAAGACTGCCTGCACATCCTCCACCGTGACAAAGCGCCGTCCCGCAACCAGCGCCCAGGCCCGGCTCACCGCCAGCAAGGTCTGGGCTGCCCGGGGGGAGAGGGGCTGTGGCAGATCCCCAGCAAAGCGGCTCTGGTGCACCAGCGCCAGCAGGTAGTCGAGGGTGGCATCGGAAACATGGATGGCATCCCCTTCGCTTTGCAAGGTGGCGAGCCCGGCAGCATCCAGCATGGCGGGCAATGGGCCAGTCGGTTGGTGGCCCCGCAGTAGCTGGCGCTCCGCCTCTCGCGGCGGAAAACCCAAAGAGAGTCGCACGGCGAAGCGGTCGAGCTGGGACTCCGGCAGCGGATAGGTGCCAGCCTGATCCGCCGGATTCTGGGTGGCGATGACGAAAAATGGATCGGGGAGTGGGTGCGTGTGGCCCTCAATGCTCACCTTGCCCTCGGCCATCGCCTCCAGCAGGGCGCTCTGCACCTTGGGGCTGGCACGGTTGATCTCGTCTGCCAGTAGAACCTGGGTGAAGATGGGGCCGGGGTGAAAGCGAAATGTTTGTTGCTGGGGGTCAAAGATCTGCAACCCCAGCAGGTCGGCGGGGAGCAGATCGGCGGTGAACTGCATCCGCCTGCATGCCAGCCCCAGTACCTGTGCCAGCGCGTGGGCCAGGGTGGTCTTGCCCATACCGGGCAGATCCTCGATCAGCAGATGACCACGCGCCAGCAGGGTCACCAGCGCGATTTTCAGTTGCAGCGGCTTGCCCAGAATGACTTGCTCCAGTGCCGCCAGCAGCCCGGCAATCTGCTCTTCTCTCTTCATTCCCTTCATACACATTCCCTGTATTGCGTCGCACCTACAGCTTATACGCCCGCAAGGGCGAAGGCGGATAACAGACGGGTGGAAAAGTGCAGCGCAGGGATGGCTATGAGCGGGAGGTGACGCGGTTTATTAGTGAGTCTGCTCGATTCAATATGGCCGTCCAGGCACGCAGCTCAATACAATATTTCCTGATTGGAATGTACCGATCGCCATCTCTTCACTAGGTGAGAGCGGTTGGCGCCCATATAGTTGCCCCCATTGCGACGCACTGTGTTGCTACCTTTGTCACCACCTTGGCCCCGCCACTGTTCGCCTGTCGCTGTGATCTGGCAGGTATCAGCACGCCAATCTGTTATGGAGCATCCATGCCTGTATTCCTGTTGTGCACTTTTCTGATGGTCATCCTCTATCCGGTCGGGATCGATCTCTATCTGGTGGCGGTGCCCAAGATTGCCGATACCCTGCAGGCGAGCGAGGCGCAGATCCACACCGCCTTCTCCATCTATCTGTTTGGCATGGCGGCGACCGTGCTACTGGGGGGGATGATTGCCGATCGCTTCGGGCGGCGCTGGGTGGTGCTGGGGGGCGCGCTGATTTTTGTCCTCGCCTCGCTGGTGGCAGGCAGCGCAGAGGGGATAAGTCAGTTCTATTTCGGCCGTTTCTGGCAGGGAGTCGGGGCGGGGGCGCTCTATATCATGACCTTTACCGTGCTGCGGGACGTGCTGAGTCAGGAGCGGCTGGCGATGGCGCTCTCGATGATCAACGGGGTTATCTGCGTGATCCCGGTGCTGGCGCCGGTGCTCGGTTACCTTATCCTGTCCCATTTTGATTGGCGCGGGATCTTCGTGGCGATGGCGCTGGTGGCGGCCGTTAGCGGTCTGGTGAACTTGCTTCTGCTCAAGGAGACCCGCCCAGCACGGCAACCGGACAGTGGCGCTGCGCTGCCCTTTGCCCTGCTGCGCTCGCCGCGCTTTATGCTGCTCTCCCTGCTGACCAGTGCCAGTGTGACCGCCATTCTGGTCTATGTCAGCGTCTCGCCGCTGATCCTGATGAAGGAGTTTGGCTTCACTACCGAGCAGTACTCCATCGTGATGATGGTGATGGCCGGCGTGAGTATGTCCACCTCCTTCCTGACGCCCCTGCTGTTGCGCTGGTTGGGCAAACAGAAAGTGCTGGCGGTGTCTCATCTCTCCTATCTGCTGGCGGCGTGCTCACTGATCGGCAGCTGGCAGGCGGGGGGCGATATCCATCTGTTGCTGCCGGGGTTTGCGCTGGTCTGTGTCGGGTTCTCCTGTGGCTTCGGGGTGGCGATGGGGGAGGCGCTCGACGGTTGTCAGCACAATGTGGCCTTTGCCAGCGCCGTGCTCTGCATCATGCAGATCAGCCTCTCCGGCCTCTATATCTGGCTGCTGGGCCAACTTGGCTTTACTCCGTCCGAGATGCTGATCTATGCCCTGATGCTGGCTCTGCTCAGTTACCTGGCTGTCAAAGGGCTGTTACCATGGCTCGCGCTTCGTGAAGCTCGGTCGCAGGGCTGATGGAAGATGAGAGGGGATATGCGCAATCTGGCTGAACTCGATTTGAACCTGCTGGTGGTGTTCAAGTACCTGATGCAGGAGCGCAGTGTGGCAGGGGCGGCCAAAAAGCTCTGTGTCACTCCGTCGGCGGTGAGCAAGTCTCTGGCCAAATTGCGGGAGTGGTTTGACGATCCCCTGTTTGTGCGGGTGCGGCAGGGGTTGCAGCCCACCAACCTCTCCCTGACCCTGGAGGAGGAGCTGAAGGTCTGGTTCCAGCTCACCGACAGCATCACCTCGCTCAATAGCGAGGCGATCCCCGACGGTGCCCGTTTCACGCTGGTGATGGAGTCCCCCTTCTACATCAGCTTCCTGAGCGATCTGCCCATGACCATCTACCAGAAGTACCCCAACTCGGTGGTCAGGATGCTGGGGTGGGATCACCACTCTCTCAACGACATCGTCAACGGTGATGCGGATCTCGGCTTCTGTGCCCGCGAGACCCATGGTCGCTCCCAGGCCAAGGTCAACCGGTTGCCCTATTACATCGATCACGAGGTGCTGTTCACCGATCGCCCGGTGGTTTTTCTGCGCAAGGATCACCCCTTGCTCCAGCAGAAGTGGTCGCTGGAGAACTTTCTGGCCTGCCCCCAGATCAGCATGGTGTGGGAAGCGAACGATACTTGGGCCCTCGACAGTCTGCTGGAGGACGAGGGGCTGAAGCGGGAGGTGCCCATCATGGTCTCAAGCTTCGAGCAGGCGCTGCATATTGCCTCCCAGTCGAGCCACGAACTGATTGCGGTGGCTCCTTCCTACTGCGGTGGTTATGCCAGTCGGCATCACGGCAATCTGATCGCCATGCCGCTGCCGCTCCCCGAGAAGCTCTACGCCCAGCTGGAGATCGCCTTCATCTTGCTGTGGCACAAGCGGCATAATCAGGATGCCAAGGTGATGTGGCTGCGCAACGAGATCCGGCGACTCTACAACGATGAATCGCCACGCTAATGTGGTCGTGACGGTGCCCATCGATCTGCCGGAGCCATCTGCTCCGGCTTTTTGTTGTCGTATCGCCCGGATGAGTGGGCTTTTGCACGACTTAAGTGCCGAGTTCGGGTTCAAGCTGTGTGCCATTCAACTCTCTTTATGCACAGATTGGCCTTGGTTGCACGTCTCGAGTGAAGCTCTTTTCACGAAAAAAATTCATGTGGGTTCATTAGAAAACTTCACTGATGGTCACTTTTAAAGTGTGATCGACCATTAAGTTCCTGTATTTGCAGTGATATAGCATGACTCCCCTTGGAATGGCGGGGTTAGATAGCGCCTGCGTAGGTGACTGCCAGTAGAGCGCAGCGTGAGCCAGCCCCACAGGTCGTCTGTGGCCGTGCCATGCCCCGGCTATCTGGCCACCAGCCATGAGTGACGGAGCAGAGGGGAATAAGTATCAAGGTTGATAAACTGGCTTGAGTAAAGGGATGCTGCAAAGGTAGAACCCGGAGCCAGTAACTGTACCGGGAGACGCCACTCACCATCCCCCGATAACACCTAATTGAAACCGGCTAGATGAAAAAACACCTTTCATCGAACGGGGCCCGTGCACCCGAAAATAGCCAGATTGGCAGGCTGACTGTGCTCCCCGTTATGGCAATGACGGAAGAGAAAATAGTGCGGCAGCTACCACCAGATTAATAAAAATAAATCTCAGCAAAGGCAGGTTGATATGCGTCCAGCAACAGCACCCACAGGGTTGTTACAACAGCCCAAACCCTTCTTTATGATATTTTTCGTCGAACTCTGGGAGCGCTTCGGTTATTACGGCGTGCAGGGGATATTGGCGGTTTTCTTTGTGCAGCAACTGGGATTTTCCCAAGAGCAATCCTTTATTACCTTCGGTGCCTTCTCGGCGCTGGTATATGGCCTGATCTCGGTCGGTGGCTATGTCGGTGACCATGTTCTCGGCACCAAGCGCACCATGGTGCTCGGGGCTATCGTATTAGTGGTCGGTTATTTTATGACCGGTCTGTCGATCTACAATCCCGACCTGATTTTCTATGCGCTAGGCACCATCGCGGTCGGTAACTGCCTGTTCAAGGCCAATCCGGCCAGCCTGCTGTCAAAATGCTACCAGCCAAAAGATCCGCGGCTGGATGGGGCGTTTACCCTGTTCTATATGTCGATCAATATTGGCTCCCTTATCTCCCTCTCGCTCGCGCCGGTGATTGCCGATCATTACGGCTATACCGTGACCTATAACCTGTGCGGGGTGGGGCTGATTATTGCGCTGCTCACCTTCTTTGCCTGCCGCAATATGGTCAAGGATATTGGCTCCGCGCCGGATCACCTGCCACTGAATTACAGTAAGCTGCTGCTGGTTATATTGGGTTCGGTAGCCATGGTCTTCTTCTGCGCCTGGCTGATGCACCACGTGGTGATCGCCAACATGGTGCTGATGACGGTGACCATCGCCGTGGTGATCTTCTTTTTTCGCGAGGCATTCAGGCTTGACACAGTGGGCCGCAACAAGATGTATGTGGCCTTCGTGCTGATGCTGGAGGCGGTGCTCTTCTATGTGCTTTACGCCCAGATGCCGACGTCTCTGAACTTCTTTGCCATCAACAACATGCACCATGAGATGCTGGGCATGAGCGTTAACCCGGTCAGCTTCCAGGCGCTCAACCCCTTCTGGGTGGTGGTGGGTAGCCCGGTACTCGCGATGATCTATACCCGAATGGGCAGCAAGGGGCGGGATCTCACCATGCCGCTCAAGTTCACCCTCGGGATGTTCTTCTGCTCGCTGGGCTTTCTGACGGCGGCAGCATCCGGCTGGTGGTTTGCCGATGAGCAGGGGCTTACCTCCCCCTGGTTTATGGTGCTTATCTACCTGTTCCAGAGTCTGGGCGAGCTGATGATCAGTGCGCTGGGGCTGGCGATGGTCGCCGCGCTGGTGCCACAACGCCTGATGGGCTTCATTCTCGGAATGTGGTTCCTGACTCAGGCGATGGCGTCCCTGCTGGGTGGCTATGTGGCGACTTTTACCGCCGTGCCGCAAGGGATGACGGATCCGCTGCAAACTTTGCCCATTTACACCGGCGTATTTGGCAAGATCGGGATGGCGACCCTGCTGATTGCGGTGGTGATGGGGCTGATGGTGCCCTGGCTCAACCGGATGATGAATGCGAACCCGACCGAGGCCCAAGGGCTGGTGGCGGGACAATCACAGGCGTAATGAGGGGATAGTGCGAGACAAGGCAAGGGCGGCGACCCTTGCCTTGCTGTTGATGGTTTAGTTGTACTGCTCTTCCATCCAGGCTTCGACGATCAGCTGCGCCGATACCCCGTCCACGCTGCCTTTTTCCAGCGCGCGATAGCCGCCTCGCTCAAACAGGCGGGCGCGGGCATCTGTGGTGGTGAGTCGCTCATCCTTGAACTCCACCGGCTTGCCGAAACGGCCATGTAGCCGGTTGCCGAATTTGCGGGCCCGTACCGTGATCTCCTGATCGGTACCATCCATGTTCAGCGGCAGGCCGACCACCAGCAGGTCCGGTTGCCACTCCTTGAGCAGCTTCTCAATCTCGTCCCAGTTGGGGATGCCGTCGTTGGCCTTGAGGGCGCGCAGAGGCTGGGCTGTGCCAGTCAGCTCCTGACCGATGGCGACGCCAATGCTCTTGGTGCCATAGTCAAAGCCCATGATGCTGCGTGATGACATAACTGATAAATCCTCGAAATAGAGAGCGGAGCGGGCCAGCCGATCAGCTGTGGCCGATATCGCTGGAGAGGTGAACCGGGTTCACCCCTATGCTGGCGGCAGCTTGCTGCCAACGTTTGTGAATGGGGGTCTTGAACACCAGAGCCGGATTGGGGGGGATCACCAGCCAGGCGCCATCCACCAGCTCCTGCTCCAGCTGCCCGGCGCTCCAGCCGGCATAGCCAAGGGCCACCAGCCAATGGGCAGGAGCCTCGCTCGTACCCAGGGTTTCCAGAATATCCTTGGAAGTGGTCACCATCATCTCATCCCCCACCTGCAGGGTGGAGTTGAAACCGGGGCGGAAGCTGTGCAGCACGAAGCCGCGATCGGCGTGAACCGGCCCCCCTTGCAGTACAGGCTGCTTGAGCTCCGGGTTGTTGGGCGGGTTGAGCTGGAGCTGGGTCAGCATGGTTTCCAGCGACATCTCCACCGGAATGTTGACGACCAGTCCCATGGCGCCCTCTTCGTTGTGCTCGCACAGATAGACCAGCGAGCGCTCGAAGTAGGGATCCGTCAGGCTTGGCATGGCAAGCAGGAAGTGATTTTGCAGTGTTTGCATAGAGGCCAAATAGTGCAAAGGTATTTGAAGTCAATTATGGCAGTTGATCCCCATGGGAAAAACCGCTTTTTGGGCAGGGCGAGATCCTGCCCCTTTCCGGATTGCCTTTAAACAGAGAGGGTGGCGCCGGGCCACCCTCTCTGTTTCCGGGCTTGTCAGGGGCGGGTTACCCCTGAACAGGCCGGTTAGCCTGCCAGGCGATTATTTGCCCAGCCGACGCTCGATGGCATCCATCAGCATGCCGGTGATGTGTACATCGAAGGCCGCTTCAATCTCGCGAATGCAGGTCGGGCTGGTGACGTTAATCTCGGTCAGGCGATCGCCGATGATGTCGAGGCCGACGAAGATGAGGCCTTTCTCTTTCAACGTCGGGCCCACCGCGCGGGCAATAGCCCAGTCAGCTTCGCTCAGGGGACGTGCTTCACCACGGCCACCGGCCGCCAGATTGCCACGGGTCTCGCCCTGCGCCGGAATACGGGCGAGGCAGTAAGGCACCGGTTCACCGTCCACCACCAGCACCCGCTTGTCGCCATCCTTGATGGCAGGCAAAAAGGTCTGGGCCATGCAGTATTGGCTGCCGTGGGCGGTCAGGGTTTCGATGATGACCCCGACGTTGGCGTCATCTTCCTTCATGCGGAAGATGGAGGCGCCGCCCATGCCATCCAAGGGCTTCAAGATCACGTCTTTGTGCTGGGCGTGGAAGGCACGCAGCTTGTCGGCGCGGCGGGTCACCAGCGTGGTCGGGGTGTGCTCGGCAAACCAGGCGGTGTAGAGCTTCTCGTTGGCGTCGCGCAGGCTCTGCGGCTTGTTGACGATAAGGCAACCCTCATCCTCGGCCCGCTCCAGCATGTAGGTGGCGTAGATAAATTCGGTGTCGAACGGCGGATCCTTGCGCATCAGGATCACATCGAGGTTGGAGAGGGGCTGATCCACCACCTCGCCCAGTTTGTACCAGTCGGCATAGTCATATTTGACGGTGAGCGGGCGCATGGTGCCAAAGGCACGACCGGCTTCCATGTAGAGATCCTTCATCTCCAGATAGAAGAGCTCATAGCCGCGCTTTTGCGCCTCTTCGAGCATGGCAAAGCTGGAATCTTTCTTGATGTTGATGGCCGAGATGGGGTCCATCACGATGCCGAGTTTAATGGTCATCCGCTGTTCCTTTTTAATGGCTCGATAGGGTTATAGGGTCGATTAGCGCAGCGTAATCGGCCGCTTGTGGCTGCGTCGATGCAGCCATGAGGCTGATTGATGCGGCCGATAGTATCAAGCGAGATCGCCAAAGCGGCATTGCAGCGCAGTAATCGCAGTCAGTGCGGCGGTTTCGGTACGCAGCACCCGCGGCCCCAGCAGCATCTCTTTGAAATCTTCCTGCACGGTACGGGCGATCTCGTCGCTCGACAATCCCCCTTCCGGGCCAATCAGCAGGCGCACGCCGTGCTCGGGAACGGGCAGGGTGTTGATGCTGTACTCGGCGCGCGGGTGCAGGTTGAGCTTGAGCTCTCTGGTCTCTTCCGCCAGCCAGGCGTCCAGCTCCATCGGCATGCGCACCTCTGGCACCACGTTGCGGCCGCACTGTTCGCAGGCGCTGATCACCACCTTTTGCCACTGTTCGCGCTTCTTCTCCAGCCGGTCTGCCGGCAGCTTGACGCCGCAGCGCTCGGAGAAGAGCGGGGTGATGCAGGTGACGCCCAGCTCCACCGATTTCTGGATGGTGAAGTCCATCTTGTCGCCGCGGCTGATCACCTGACCCAAGTGGATGGCCAGCGGTGACTCCACTGATTGGACGTCGCAGCTGTCGATGGTCACTTCCACCGACTTTTTGCCGACGCTGGCGATGGTGGCGGGATATTGATTGCCATCGCCGTTGAACAGCTCGAGCTGCTGGCCCGGCTGCATGCGCAGTACCCGGCCGATATGGTTGGCGCCGTCTTCCGATAGGGCGATGGTCTGGCCAACTTGCAGGGTGGCCGGTTCATAGATACGTGGAATGCGCATGGCTGCTTGTCAGTCTCTTGCTTGGAAACCCTTTATATCCTGCGGCGAGCAAGGCTCACGCGGCAGAAGGAAAGAGTTTCATGATTAGGAGGGGCGATCCCCTCCCAGGTCAAATGGGGTTATTGGCACTGCTTTTCAATAAAGGGATTGGTATTGCCCTGCAGCTTGCCGATGCGGCGGTTGCGCTCGCACTCCCAGCCCTCTGCCGGGTACTGGCGATCCCAAGCTTCAAACAGTTTACGCTGTTGCGCTGCCAGACGCAGCCCATACTGCTGGCTCATGTAGAGGTAGGCGCGGGCAATCTGGCCCCGTACCGGCCCCTTGGGCGGCTGCACTCGACGATCCTTGAAATCCACCAGCATCTGGCACTGACCATACTGATACGGATTGCCGTTCCAGTCGGAGAAGCGGTAGTTGGCCCGATCGCCGTTCACCTCGCCAATGGCGGGGAAGAGGTTGTGCATGTCCCCCTCCATCTTGTTGAACTCGGGGCTCGATTTTTCGCAGTTCTTGCGACCGCCATCCTGCCAGCATTGCAGCTGGTGGCCGAACTCCCAGGCCGGGACCACGTGCTCCCACTCGATGCGGGCGGCGCGCTTGGCCTGCTTGCGCGGCTCATAGCCGCAACTGGCGAGATCCGGGCTCATTTTCTTGCCCTGATAGTCGATGTCGCAGCCGCAGTAGAAGGTGGTGACCGCAGGCTGGCTGCGATAGAGCTTCACCAGATCCTGCTTGGCTTCGCGAAAGGTCTGGGCGTGCAGGGGGGCGCTGAGCAGCGGCAAACCGGCCAGCAGGGTCAGGGCGAGGGAGGAGATGAAACGCATGGGATTCCTTGCAAACGGAGTGATTGACGAACGATGGCGGCACCCTACCACAGGGGCGCGACACACGCTGGCTTACTGCTCTGGCTCCGGCCGTTCCCGCTCCAGCGGTTGCTTGCAGCGGCGGCAGTGGTAGCGGGCCTCGCCGCGCACCACCTTGTTGTGGCGGCGTATCGACAGTTGATGCTGCTGGCAGTGACAGCGATAGGGCACAGTGCGCTGGGCCAGTACCGCCAGATCGAAGCTGTGGGTGGTTCTGGGCTCAAGGCCGAACACCTCCCGCATCACCGACTGCCACTGGCGGCCGTGAGGCAAGACCCGGTTTTTGCCGCGCCCGTCCCCCCACAGGGCATAGACCAGCAGATGGGCCACCTCGTGGGGCACCACCTCGGCCAGAAACGCCTGCTGGTTGGCCTGATAGAGGGCGGGATTGAAGCGCAGCTCCCAGGTTTGCAGCCGCGCCGATCCCGCCGCCCGGCCCCGCATATTGCAGTAGATCCGCGGGCGGGGGAAGGTGCGGCCAAGGCGCGCCTCGGCCTGCACAAAACAGGCTTCTACGCGTTGTTGCAGCAGGGCGACAAGCTGGGCAGGAGTGGCAGACATCAACATCTCGTCAAATGGCGGATAAGCAAAAGGGGAGCCAGGCTCCCCTTTTATCACAACAGCGAGCCTTACAGGCCAGCGGCAGAACGCAGCAGTTCGGCCTTGTCGGTCTGCTCCCACGGGAACTCGTCGCGACCGAAGTGACCGTAGGCGGCAGTAGCCTGGTAGATCGGACGCTTCAGATCCAGCATTTCGATCAGGCCATACGGGCGCAGTTCGAAGTGCTCGCGCACCAGCTTGACCAGCAGTTCTTCGGCGACCTTGGCAGTACCGAAGGTTTCGACGCTGATGGAGGTCGGCTCGGCCACGCCGATGGCGTAGGAGATCTGGATTTCACAGCGATCGGCCAGACCGGCGGCCACGATGTTTTTGGCAACGTAGCGGGCGGCGTAGGCAGCGGAGCGGTCAACCTTGGACGGATCCTTACCGGAGAAGGCGCCACCACCGTGACGGGCCATGCCGCCGTAGGTGTCGACGATGATCTTGCGACCGGTCAGACCGCAGTCACCCATAGGGCCGCCGATAACGAAACGGCCGGTCGGGTTGATGAAGTATTTGGTGTCCTTGTTGACCCACTCGGCCGGCAGCACCGGCTTGATGATCTCTTCGCGTACCGCTTCAACCAGATCCTTGTGGCTGATGGATTCGGCGTGCTGGGTAGACAGAACAACTGCATCGACACCGATGATCTTGCCTGCGTCGTCGTAGGCGAAGGTCAGCTGGCTCTTGGCATCCGGACGCAGCCACGGCAGGGTGCCGTTCTTGCGCACTTCAGCCTGACGCTTCACCAGCAGGTGAGAGTAGGTGATGGGGGCCGGCATCAGCACGTCGGTTTCGTTGGTGGCGTAGCCGAACATCAGGCCCTGGTCGCCCGCGCCCTGCTCCAGCGGATCGCTGCGGTCAACGCCCTGGTTGATATCCGGGGACTGCTTGCCGATGGCGTTCAGCACGGCGCAGGAGTCAGCATCGAAGCCCATGTCGGAGTGGGTGTAGCCGATTTCACGTACGGTATCACGCACGATCTCTTCGATATCAACCCAGGCAGAGGTGGTTACTTCGCCGGCCACCATGACCATACCGGTCTTGACCAGGGTCTCACAGGCAACGCGTGCCTTGGTATCTTGCTTGAGGATGGCGTCCAGTACCGCATCGGAGATCTGGTCCGCAATCTTGTCGGGATGGCCTTCGGAGACCGACTCGGAAGTAAACAGCTTTGCCATGATAAGAGTCTCAGCTTGTCTGGGTTATCGCTACGGCAATAACCGGATGAATGGGATGGTGTAGAGGTATCTACATCTGGACGTCTATTTTAATTAGCGCCCCCCCCGATTGCCAGCACTATTTTGTCGCGCAGTGTCTAATGGGTCACAAGCGGTGCTCTCCTATCCCGAAAGGGATGGAAATCAAACGTTTTTCTCTGGTTGCTTTGGTCAATAGAGGGCAAGAAAAGCGATTGTCCTCCCAAAGCCACTTTATTCATCCAGATAATATTTGCACGCCGCGCGCCCTGCTGGGACAATAACGCGCCTTAATCTTGGCCATCAAATGAAGCAATCGCAGGAGATTCAGATGCCTTCTCGTAAAGAGCTTGCCAATGCCATTCGTGCATTGAGTATGGATGCCGTTCAAAAAGCCAACTCCGGTCACCCGGGCGCCCCCATGGGAATGGCGGATATCGCCGAAGTGCTGTGGCGTAGCCACCTCAGACATAACCCGAACAACCCCAAGTGGGCCGACCGCGACCGTTTCATTCTCTCCAACGGCCACGGCTCCATGCTGCTGTACTCCCTGCTGCACCTCTCCGGTTATGACCTCTCCATCGACGATCTGAAAAACTTCCGCCAACTGCACTCTCGCACCCCGGGTCACCCGGAGTACGGCTATGCACCGGGCGTTGAAACCACCACTGGCCCGCTGGGTCAGGGCATCACCAACGCCGTTGGTATGGCGATCGCCGAAAAAGCCATGGCTGAGCAGTTCAACCAGCCGGGCCACGACATCGTTGACCACTACACCTACGCCTTTATGGGCGACGGCTGCCTGATGGAAGGTATCTCCCACGAGGCTTGCTCTCTGGCCGGTACCCTGCAACTGGGCAAACTGATCGCGTTCTGGGATGACAACGGTATCTCCATCGACGGTCACGTTGAAGGCTGGTTCACCGACGACACCGTCAAGCGTTTCGAAGCCTACGGCTGGCACGTAATCCCGGCTGTTGACGGTCACAGCCCGGAAGCTATTAATGCCGCCATCGAAGCCGCCAAGGCCGAGACCGGCAAGCCGACCCTGATCTGCTGCCGCACCATCATCGGTTACGGCTCCCCGAACAAATCCGGTTCTCACGACTGCCACGGCTCGCCGCTCGGCAACGACGAGATCGCCGCTGCACGTGCCTTCCTGAAGTGGGACCACGCGCCGTTCGTTATCCCGGCCGATATCGCTGCCGAATGGAACGCTCAGGAGAAGGGCGCTGCGCTGGAAGCCGACTGGGCTGCCAAGTTCGCCGCCTATGAAGCCGCTCACCCGACGCTGGCTGCCGAATTCAAGCGCCGCACCGCTGGCGAACTGCCGGCCAACTGGGCTGCTGAATCCGCCAAGATCATCGAAACCCTGCAAGCCAACCCGGCCAAGATCGCAACCCGTAAAGCGTCCCAGAACTCTCTGGAAGCCTTCGGCAAGCTGCTGCCGGAGTTCATGGGCGGCTCTGCCGACCTGGCTCCGTCCAACCTGACCATGTGGTCCGGCTCCAAGTCCCTGACCAACGACGATGCCTCCGGCAACTACATCCACTACGGTGTACGCGAGTTCGGCATGTCCGCCATCATGAACGGTATCGCTCTGCACGGTGGTTTCATCCCCTACGGCGCTACCTTCCTGATGTTTATGGAGTACGCTCGCAACGCCCTGCGCATGGCCGCCCTGATGAAGCAGCGCGCCATCTTCGTTTACACCCACGACTCCATCGGTCTGGGTGAAGATGGCCCGACTCACCAGCCGGTTGAGCAGATCGCCTCCCTGCGCCTGACTCCGAACATGAGCACCTGGCGTCCGTGTGACCAGGTTGAATCTGCCATCGCCTGGAAACACGCCATCGAGCGTACCGACGGCCCGACCTCTCTGATCTTCTCTCGTCAGAACCTGGCCCAAATGGACCGTACTGCCCAGCAGCTGGCTGATACCGCCAAGGGTGGCTACGTGCTGAAGGATTGCGCCGGTACTCCGGAGCTGATCCTGATCGCCACCGGTTCCGAAGTGGAACTGGCCGTTGCCGCCTATGAGCAGCTGACTGCCAAGGGCCGTGCCGTGCGCGTGGTCTCTCTGCCGTCTACCGACGTGTTCGACGCCCAGTCTGCCGAGTACAAAGAGTCCGTCCTGCCGTCTTCTGTCACCAAGCGTGTGGCCATCGAAGCCGGCATCGCTGACTACTGGTACAAGTACGTCGGTTTCGGCGGCAAGATCATCGGTATGACCACCTTCGGTGAGTCCGCACCGGCCGAGCTGTTGTTCAAGGAATTCGGCTTTACCGTGGAAAACGTGGTTGCGACCGCAGAGTCCCTGTAATAGCTGATTGTTTGGTACTGAACTGAAAAGCGCCTCCCTCGGGAGGCGCTTTTTTTACATAAATAT